>NZ_JAZEWV010000012.1:0-194621 GCF_036353415.1 Actinacidiphila polyblastidii | reverse complement strand
TTTGAGGGGCGCGGGGAACTACGCGGCCGGCCGCCATGAGGGCTGTACGTCGTCACCGGCCCGGTGGGGCTGTTGCGGTCGCAGACCGGACCACCGGTCGGTGGTGGGTTGCTCGCGCCGTTCCCCGCGCCCCTGGCTGGGCGCGGCGCCCACCGCATTCCGGGCGCTGCCCAAGTTTTTGGGGGGCGCGGGGAACGGCGCGGCCGGCCGCGGCGAGGGCTGGGCGTCGTCACCGGCCCGGAGGGGCAATTGCGGTCGCAGACCGGGCCGCCGGTCGGTGGTGGGTTGCTCGCGCCGTTCCCCGCGCCCCTGGCTGGGCGCGGCGCCCGGCGCGGTCCGGGCGCAGCCCGGGGGTTGGGGGGCAACGCCCGGCGCGAGCCGTACGGTGGGGGCGTGATGGACGTAAGGGCGGGGGCGGGGCGGTTCGAGGGCGGCAGCCCAGGCGTGCGGACGCGGCACGCGTTCTCCTTCGGCGCGCACTACGACCCGGAGAACGTCGGGTTCGGCCTGCTGTCCGCGTGCAACGAGGAGACGCTCGACCCGGGCGCCGGCTTCGCCGAACACCCCCACCGGGACACCGAGATCGTCACCTGGGTGATCGAGGGCGAGCTGGAGCACCGGGACGCCACCGGAGCGGCCACCCGGCTCGCCGCAGGCGACCTGCAAGGGCTCAGCGCCGCCGGCGGCGTCCGGCACAGCGAGCGGAACGCCGGCCCCGGCCCGCTCCGGTTCCTGCAGATGTGGCTGCGGCCGGACGCGTACGGTGGCGCGCCGCGGTACACGGCCGTCACCGACCCGGCCCCGCCCGGCGAGGGCCTGCGCCTGCTCGCCTCGGGGCGCCCCGGCGACGCCGCGCCGGTGGAACTGCGGCAGCGGGCCGCGGCGCTGCACGCGGGACGCACGGCCGGGACCGGCGCC
This sequence comes from Actinacidiphila polyblastidii, assembly GCF_036353415.1. Taxonomy (NCBI): domain Bacteria; kingdom Bacillati; phylum Actinomycetota; class Actinomycetes; order Kitasatosporales; family Streptomycetaceae; genus Actinacidiphila; species Actinacidiphila polyblastidii. Next base: position 193,703 of record NZ_JAZEWV010000012.1, on the reverse strand, counting down.
TGGGCGCTCCCGGACGCCGCGCACCTCTACGTCCACGTCGTGCGCGGCGCGGTGACGCTGACCGCGCCCGACCCGGCGGGGTCGCCGGGGACGGCGGCGCTCGGTCCCGGCGACGCCGCCAGGATCACCGGCGCGCACGGGGTGCGGGCCGCGGCGGCCGGTCCCGCGGAGTTCCTGGTGTGGGAGATGCACGCCGCGCGGCCGTGACCCCGAGGTGCCCGAGCAGCGTCAGGGTCCGGCCGGCCCCTGGTCTCAGCCCCGCAGCTCCGCGAGCACCGCGTCCGTGAGCTGCGGCCACGGCTCCAGCGCCCACGCGCCGAAGGCGCGGTCGGTGAGGACCACGCAGGCCGCGTCGGCCGCCGGGTCCACCCACAGGAAGGTGCCGGACTGGCCGAAGTGGCCGAAAGTCGCGGGCGAGGAGGTCGCGCCGGTCCAGTGCGGCGACTTGGCGCCGCGGATCTCGAAGCCCAGCCCCCAGTCGTTGGGGTTCTGCAGCCCGTAGCCGGGCAGCACGCCCTTGAGGCCGGGGAAGGCCACCGAGGTCGCGGTGACCAGCGTCGAGGGGTGCAGCAGCCGCGGCGCCTGCAGCTCGGCGGCGAACCGGGCCAGGTCCGCGACGGTGGACACGGCGCCGGCCGCGGGCGTGCCGGGCAGCGTCGTGCCGGTCATCCCGAGCGGTTCCAGCACGGCCTGCCGCAGGTATTCCGCGAAGGGGATGCCGGTCGCCTTGGCCAGCGCGTCGCCGAGCACCTCGAAGCCGGCGTTGGAGTACAGCCGCCGGGCGCCGGGCTCGGCCATCACGCGGTGCTCGTCGAAGGCGAGGCCCGAGGTGTGCGCCAGCAGGTGCCGTACGGTCGAGCCGTCCGGTCCTGCCGGGTCGTCCAGCTCGAACACGCCCTCCTCGTAGGCGACCAGCACCGCGTACGCGAACAGCGGCTTGGTCACCGACGCGAGCGCGAATTCGTCGTCCTGCGGTCCGTAGGTGCCTGCCACCGTGCCGTCCTGGCGGACGACGGCCGCGGCCGCGTTCGGCACCGGCCACCGTGCGATCAACCCGAGGCTCTCCATGCTCCGAGCGTAGGCGGTGGCGCGCGGCCGGCGTAGCCCGCCCCCGCGTGCGGGGGCGGCTCGCGAAGGGGCGGGGAAGTCGCTTGCCTGGAGTGCACTCCAAGGTCTTAGCGTGGAGGCCATGACGGTCGTGCAGGTGGCGAAGAGCAAACCGGGTTGGGCGAGGGACTGTGCGGACGGGGACGGGCATCTGCGGCCGGACGGCCGGGACCAGTACACGATCAGCGAGGTGGCCGACTTCACCGGCCTGAGCGCGCATACGCTGCGCTGGTACGAGCGGATCGGGCTGATGCCGCACGTGGACCGCTCGCACACCGGGCAGCGCAGGTTCAGCAACCGCGACCTGGACTGGCTGGCGTTCGTCGGGAAGCTGCGGCTGACCGGGATGCCGGTGGCGGACATGGTGACGTACGCCGAGATGGTCAGGGCGGGCGACCAGACCTTCGCGGAGCGCCGGGCGCTGCTGGAGTCGACCCGGGTCGACGTCCTCCAGCGCATCGCCGAACTCCAGGACACCCTCACCGTCCTGGACAGCAAGATCAGCACTTACGCGGGCGCCCGGAGCGCCCCTGAGAGGACCGCGTGATGATGTCGCAGCACCGTATCGGCACCGCCAGGCTCGGCGAGGACGGCCCGCTGGTGGGCGTCCAGGGCCTGGGCTGCATGGGCATGAGCGCCTTCTACGGCGACACCGACGAGGAGGCGGCCAGGGAGACCCTGGAGGCCGCGCTGGACGCCGGTGTGACCCTCTTCGACACCGCCGACATGTACGGGCTCGGCGCGAACGAGGAGTTCCTCGCGCCCTTCCTGCGGGAGCACCGCGACGAGGTCACCCTGGCGACCAAGTTCGCCATCCACCGGCTGCCGGACGGCGGCCGGGAGATCCGCAACGACCGCGCGTACCTCCGGCAGGCCGTCGAGGGCAGCCTGCGGCGGCTGGGCGTCGACGTGATCGACCTGTACTACATGCACCGCCGCGACCCGCGGGTGCCGTTGGCCGAGTCGGTCGGCGCGATGGCGGAGCTGGTCGCCGAGGGCAAGGTGCGGCAGCTGGGCCTGTCCGAGGTGACCGGCGCGGAGCTGCGCGAGGCGTACGCGGTGCATCCGATCGCCGCGATCCAGTCGGAGTGGTCGCTGTTCAGCCGGGACGTGGAGGCGTCGGCGGTGGGCGCGGCGGCGGAGCTGGGCGTGACCTTCGTGCCGTACTCGCCGCTCGGCCGCGGGTTCCTCGCCGGGGCGTTCCAGGACGCGGGCAAGGAGCTGTCGGAAGGCGACTTCCGGCGCGATCAGCCGCGTTTCACCGGCGACAACGCGGCGCGCAACGCCGCGCTGCTGGCGCCGGTCGCGAAGGTCGCCGCCGCGCACGACGCGACGCCCGGCCAGATCGCACTGGCCTGGGTGCAGCAGCGGGCCGAGGTGCACGGACTGCCGGTGGTGCCGATCCCCGGCACCCGCAAGCCGTCCAGGGTGCGGGAGAACGCCGCGGCCACGCACATCGTGCTGCAGGAGGCCGAGCTGGCGTGGCTGGAACCGATCGCCGGGCAGGTCGCGGGCGACCGGTACGCCGACATGGCCGGCACCTCGGCGTCCCGCGAGTAGGCCCCCGGGTCCGCCGACCCCCGGGGCTCCGGAGGCTACGGCCGGACCCGGGCCGCCCTGATCGCGGCGAGCACGGCCGCCGCGAACGGCAGCGACTCGTGCACCGGGCCGTAGCCCATGCCGAAGACGACCGCCGCCGGGTCCTGGTCGGCCTCGCCCACCGGACCCGCGGCGGCGTCGCTCTCGCCGCCCGCCCCGCCGGTGCGTCGCAGCAGCCGCAGGTGGCCGTGTGACAGCTCGGGGGAGCGCCAGTCCACCCCGCTGAGCTCCTCGACCGGGAAGAGCTGGTCGCCGGCCTTCCACTTCGCGGTGGACGCGCCGGTCCAGAACCACCGGAAGCTCACCGCCCGCCCGTCGAAGAGCGCCTTGGCGTCGTACGCCTTGAAGGAGCGCGGCGCGGACGGCGGGTCGACCAGGAAGCGCGCGGCGGGCTCGCCGGACAGCGCCTGCGAGCCGCCCGCCTGCGCGGTGATCGCGGCGGCCAGCTCGTCGCGGTAGTACTCGGCCAGGGTGCGGGACTGCTCGGGCAGCACCAGCCGGTAGGGGTCCGCGGCCTCCTTCAGCTGCCCGGCTGCCGCCTCGACCAGCGGGTCCGCGCCGCGCCGCGGGACCGCCCGCAGCAGCACCGCGCCGCGCCGCCCGTCGGCCAGCTCCACCGACTCCAGCGCGGCGTGCGGCACCCGCCGCTCGCCGAGCGCCTGCAGCAGCCGGGCGCCGCGCACGCCCCGGCTGTACCGGATCACCACCGCGTCGGGTTCGAACTCCCATACGGCGTTGGTTCCGGCCAGCACGTCACCCATAGGGGTCAGCCTATGACCGGTACCGCTCAAGCGCGCCGACTGCCGCTACGCGCGTCGCTTCCTTTTCACCCCGCGGTTTCCTTGCGTCCCACTGGATCACAGGCGTCCCAGCGACGGCGCGCACTCGGCCGGAAACAGCCGCGGAACAGGCAGGGAACCGGCAGGGAACAGGCGCCGCCGGGTCCCCCGGGGGTGTCAGAGCCCGGCGGCGCACCCCGGATGGCCGTCCCGGCAGGAGACGTCCGGGTAGTCGCCCAGGGCGATCCTGGCGAAGTTCGCCAGGCTCGCGGTGCCGGGCGCGAAGTAGCCCGGATGGCCCGCCGCGCCGGCCGCGCTGATCAGCCGGGCGCCGAAGGACCGCGAGATCGGGTCCGCGCCGTGGCCGAGCCCGGCGAACTCCAGGTGCGGGACGTCGCCGATCCAGTCGCTCGAGTCCCGCGCCGCCCACACGTGCGCGGTGGTGTGCAGGTCGGAGACGTGCTGGGCGCGCATGCCGGGGCTGCCGAAGACCGCGACGTCGGAGACCTGTCCCGCGGGCAGGTCGGGCGCGGCCACGCCGCACAGCACCGAGCCGTAGGAGTGGCAGAAGAGCGACACGTCGCGGCGCTGCGGCAGCGCGGTCAGCAGCGACCGCAGCCGTACCGCGCCGCGCTCGGCCAGCGTGCCGGTGGAGGCGTCCAGGTCCACGCCGTTGGGGGTGGTGTAGTCGGCCCAGGCGATGACCGCGGCGGGCGCGTCGGGCTCGGTCGCCTGCTCCGCGGCGTACAGCTCGCCCGCCATGCCGTCCAGCGCGGACCAGGGCTTGTCCTCGCGCTCGAAGTGCAGGACGTCGGTGTCCACGCCGGGCACCACGATGGAGACCCGGCGGGCGGTCTGGAGGTCGCCGAAGACCTCGGCGACCTTGCCCTGGCCCGTCGGATCGAAGGAGAGGATCTGCCGTTGGCCGCCGAGCAGCGAGTCGTAGCGGTCGGCGAGGCGCTGGGCGACGTTCCGCCCGGTGGTGGTCAGCTGGTCGCTGCGGGACCGTACCAGCGCCGCGGTGCGCGCCTGGGTCAGCGCCTTGCGGTTGGCGCGGTAGCGCAGCGCCAGCGGCGCGCCGTCGAGGTTGCCGACGACCAGCGGGTAGCGGTCGGCGAGGGCGAGGCGCTGAGCGGCCGTCAGGGAGGCGAAGAAGCGCGCGATGCGCCTGGGCGCCGAGTCGGGGGAGGGCAGCCGGCGGGCGCCGATCGCCCCGTGCCGCCACGCGGACAGCGCGGCGGCACGCACGCTGGTCACCGCGTGCGGCTGCACGGCGGTCCATCCGGTGGTGCCCAGCATCACGAAGACGACGGCAAGGGCCAGCAGCGCGCGGATGGAGGTCGGGCTCAGACGCTCATAGAGAAAGGTCACTCGCAGATGCCTCGCGGATGCGTCCCGCAGCAGCAGGGACGGAGGGCGGGGAGCACGGGGGTGTGCCGTCGGCGACGGCCGCTCCTTGTTGCAGCCTAGACAACGCGAGGGTGCGCTCGGAGTAAGCGTGATCCAGATCACGTTTCGAAAGGGAATGCGCGGGTGAAGGGCGCCGGACCCCGACAGCGCAGGCCCGGACCGGTCGTGACGACCGGTCCGGGCCTGGCGAGGATCACCCGTCCGGCGGGCGGGGCGGCCGGGGGCCCGGTGCGGAGGTCCGCACCGGCGTCCGGCCGCCGGTCAGGCGTCGCCGCCGGCGGCGCCGGGGTCCGCGGCCGCCACGTCCAGCAGCTGGTAGCGGTCCACCGCCTGCTTGAGCACCGAGCGGTCCACCTTGCCGTCGCGCGCCAGCTCGGTCAGCACCGCCAGCACGATCGACTCCGCGTCGATGTGGAAGAAACGGCGTGCCGCCCCGCGCGTGTCGGCGAAGCCGAAGCCGTCGGCGCCCAGCGAGGTGTAGCGGCCCGGCACCCAGCGGGAGATCTGGTCGGGGACCGACCGCATCCAGTCGGAGACCGCGACGAACGGGCCCTCGGCGGCGGCGAGCTTGCGCGTCACGTACGGGACGGCCTGCTCCTCCTCCGGGTGCAGCAGGTTGTGCTGCTCGACCGAGACGGCCTCGCGGCGCAGCTCGTTCCAGGACGTCGCGGACCACACGTCGGCCCGGACGTTCCACTGCTCGGCGAGGATCTGCTGCGCCTGCACCGCCCACGGCACCGCCACGCCGGACGCCATGATCTGCGCCGGGATGGCGCCGGCCGCGCCGGCGCTGATCCGGTGGATGCCCTTGAGGATGCCCTCGACGTCCACGTCGGCCGGCTCGGCCGGGTGCTGGATCGGCTCGTTGTAGACGGTCAGGTAGTAGAAGACGTCCTCGCCCGGCTGCCCGTCCGCGGTCTCGCCGTACATCCGGCGCAGGCCGTCCTGCATGATGTGCGCGATCTCGTACGCGTAGGCCGGGTCGTAGGCCACGCACGCCGGGTTGGTGGAGGCCAGCAGCTGGGAGTGGCCGTCCGCGTGCTGCAGGCCCTCGCCGGTCAGCGTGGTGCGGCCGGCGGTGGCGCCGAGCACGAAGCCGCGGGCCAGCTGGTCGGCCATCTGCCAGAACTGGTCGCCGGTGCGCTGGAAGCCGAACATCGAGTAGAAGACGTACACCGGGATCAGCGGCTCGCCGTGGGTGGCGTACGCCGAGCCCGCGGCGATCAGCGACGCCGTGCAGCCGGCCTCGGAGATGCCGTCGTGCAGCATCTGCCCGGTCGGCGACTCCTTGTACGCGAGCAGCAGCTCGCGGTCGACCGACTCGTACTGCTGGCCGAGCGGGTTGTAGATCTTGGCGCTCGGGAAGAAGGCGTCCATGCCGAAGGTGCGGTACTCGTCGGGGGCGATCAGCACGAACCGCTTGCCGATCTCCTTGTCCCGCATGACGTCCTTCAGCACCCGCACGAAGGCCATGGTGGTGGCGATCGACTGGGCGCCCGAGCCCTTCTTCGCGGTCGCGTACGTCTTCTCCGGCGGCAGCGGCAGGGGCTTGGCGCGGACCACCCGGGTGGGCACGTATCCACCGCACGCCTTGCGGTGGTCGTGCATGTACTGGATCTCCTCGGAGTTCCGGCCGGGGTGGTAGTACGGCGGGTAGCCCTCGTCGAGCTGCTTGTCGGTGATCGGCAGGTGCAGCCGGTCCCGGAAGCGCTTGAGGTCGTCGACCGTCAGCTTCTTCATCTGGTGGGTCGCGTTGCGGCCCTCGAAGTTCGGGCCGAGCGTCCAGCCCTTGATGGTCTGGGCGAGGATGACCGTCGGCTGGCCCTGGTGCTGCATCGCCGCGGTGTAGGCCGCGAAGACCTTGCGGTGGTCGTGGCCGCCGCGCCCGAGGTGCAGGATCTGCTCGTCGGTCATGTGCTCGACCATGGAGCGCAGCCGCTGGTCGTCGCCGAAGAAGTGCTCGCGGATGTACGCGCCGGTCTCGGTGGCGTACGTCTGGAACTGGCCGTCCGGGGTGGTGTTCATCTTGTTGACCAGCAGGCCGTCCCGGTCCTGGGCCAGCAGCGGGTCCCAGGAGCGGTCCCAGATCAGCTTGATCACGTTCCAGCCGGCGCCGCGGAACTGCGACTCCAGCTCCTGGATGATCTTGCCGTTGCCGCGGACCGGGCCGTCCAGGCGCTGGAGGTTGCAGTTCACCACGAAGGTCAGGTTGTCCAGGCCCTCGCGGGCGGCGATGGACAGCTGGCCGAGCGACTCGGGCTCGTCCATCTCGCCGTCGCCGAGGAACGCCCACACGTGCGAGGCGGAGGTGTCGGCGATGCCGCGGGCCTGCATGTAGCGGTTCATCCGGGCCTGGTAGATCGCGCCCAGCGGGCCCAGGCCCATGGACACGGTCGGGAACTCCCAGAAGTCCGGCATCAGCCGCGGGTGCGGGTAGCTGGACAGGCCGTGGGGCGCCTTGGACCTCTCCTGGCGGAAGGCGTCGAGCTGCGCCTCGGTCAGCCGGTCCAGCAGGAACGCGCGGGCGTAGATGCCGGGCGAGGCGTGGCCCTGGAAGAAGATCTGGTCGCCGCCGCGGCCGTCGTCCTTGCCACGGAAGAAGTGGTTGAAGCCCACGTCGTACAGCGACGCGGAGGAGGCGAAGGTCGCGATGTGGCCGCCGACGCCGATGCCGGGGCGCTGCGCGCGGGAGACCATCACCGCGGCGTTCCACCGGGTGGCGTTGAGGACCTTGCGCTCGATCTCCTCGTTGCCCGGGAAGAACGGCTCGTCCCTGGTGGCGATGGTGTTCACGTAGTCGGTGCTGCGCATCTCGGGCACCGCGACGCGCTTCTCGCGGGCGCGCTCGATGAGGCGCAGCATCAGGTAGCGGGCCCGCTCACGGCCGCGCTCGCCGATGGCCGCATCGAGCGAGTCGAGCCATTCCGCCGTCTCCTCGGGATCGAAATCCGGGACCTGGCTGGGAAGGCCGCCAATGATGATCGGGTTGCGATCGGATCCGGAAGCCACGCTGTTCCTTCGCTGCTCGTCAGTCGGTGTTCTGCTGGGTCACACCGCCTCCATCGTGTACCGCGGGCCCCGATACGTCATCTCTACCGGGCGGTAACTGCGGGCCGGTGGTGGCCGGTGACCGGCCGCGACGGTCGGCGGACGGCCGAACGAGAACTCTACGCCCCGCCGGGCGTGCGACAGCGCCCCGCCGGGCGCTGCCGCCAATCGTGCACAACACCGGCAAACCGGAGTGATCTGCGTCACCATGGTGAGTGCGGGTTGCGGGGAAGACGGGCGAATCATCACCGTTTCGGCGCTCTCGTACGCCGGGTACTTGCGCGATCCGCCCCGCCCGTGTGGACTACCGCCAATAACCCTGCACGCGCGGGGGCACACAGAGACCATGAGAACCCATGACAGGAGGCAGAGCGTGAGCGCGACCGCGGACCACGCGGAGGAGCGGACCAACCCGGCGAGCCGGCTTGGTTTCGAGCCCGGACAGGTGGTCCAGGAGCTCGGGTACGACGAGGACTGCGACCAGGAGCTTCGCGAGGGGATCGAGGAACTCACGGGTGAGGAGCTCGCCGACGAGGACTACGACGACGTGCCCGACGCCGTCCTGCTGTGGTTCCGCGAGGACGACGGCGACCTCACCGACGCGCTGGTCGACGCCACCTCGACGGTCGACCCCGGCGCCCCCATCTGGCTGATGACCCCGAAGACCGGGCGTGACGGCCACGTCGAGCCCAGCGAGATCGGCGAGGCCGCCCAGACCGCGGGCCTGGCGCAGACCAGCAGCGTCAACGCCGCCAAGGACTGGACCGGCAGCCGTCTGGTCACCCCGAAGGCGGCCCGCGCCGGCAAGCGATAACCCTCCGGGCCGGCGCCCGGACACCGCGCCGCGCCCGTACGCGCCCAGCCGGCGGTGCGCCACCGCGCCACGTCACGGCCTGCCGCTGTCGCGGGCCGTGGTGTGCCGTGGGCTGCCCGCTTCCGCCCGCCGGACCGCACGCGTGCGGCGGCACCGGACTGCGCGCGCGGCCGGCGGGACGGCCGCGGAACCGACGCGGCCCGGTGACGGCCGCACCCGTCCACGGAGGGAACGCAACCGTGCCCATCGTCCCCGGCGACCCCGCGCCGGACTTCACGCTCCCCGACCAGCACGGCCGGTCGGTGCGGCTCGGCGGGCTGCGCGGCGTGAAGAACGTCGTGCTGATGTTCTTCCCGTTCGCCTTCACCAGCGTCTGCAGCGGCGAGCTGCGCGAGGCGCAGGCAGAGCTGCCCCGGTTCCAGAACGACGACGTGCAGCTGCTCGCGGTCTCCTGCGACTCGCTGCACGCGCTGCGCGCGTTCAGCGACGCCGAAGGGCTCGACTTCCCGGTGCTCTCCGACTTCTGGCCGCACGGCGCCGCCTCCCGCGCGTACGGTGTCCTGGCCGAGGACAAGGGCTGCGCGCTGCGCGGCACCTTCGTGATCGACAAGCAGGGCACGGTCCGCTGGACCATCGTCAACGGCCTGCCCGACGCCAGGGAGCTGCAGGAGTACGCAAAGGCGATCGAAGCGCTGTAACCGCGAGGGAACCGGTCACTAAGCTCGGGACGTTGATCCGTGCAGTGAAGCCTGCACGGGCACCGAACGGACGGGAGTGGACTCGTGGGAGTCAGCCTCAGCAAGGGTGGCAACGTCTCGCTGACCAAGGAGGCGCCGAACCTCACCGCGGTCGTCGTCGGCCTGGGCTGGGACGCCAGGACCACCACCGGTTCGGACTTCGACCTCGACGCGAGCGCGCTGCTCACCGACGAGCAGGGCAAGGTCCTCTCCGACCAGCACTTCGTCTTCTTCAACAACCTGCGCAGCCCGGACGGTTCGGTCGAGCACACCGGCGACAACCTCACCGGCGAGGGCGAGGGCGACGACGAGGTGATCAACGTCAACCTGGCCGGCGTCCCGGCCGAGGTCGTCAAGATCGTCTTCCCGGTGTCCATCTACGAGGCCGAGTCCCGCCAGCAGAGCTTCGGCCAGGTCCGCAACGCCTACATCCGCGTGCTCAACGCGGCCGACCAGCGCGAGCTGGCCCGCTACGACCTGACCGAGGACGCCTCGACCGAGACCGCCATGGTCTTCGGCGAGCTCTACCGGCACGGCGGCGAGTGGAAGTTCCGGGCGATCGGCCAGGGGTACGCCTCCGGCCTGCGCGGCATCGCGCAGGACTTCGGCGTCAACGTCTGACACCCGCGCCGCCACCGCCTGACCTGCGAAACAGCCACTCGGGGAGGAAAGAACCACAATGGGCGTCACGCTCGCCAAGGGAGGCAACGTCTCCCTCTCGAAGGCCGCGCCGAATCTCACCCAGGTGCAGATCGGCCTGGGCTGGAGGGCCCGTTCGACCACCGGAGCCGACTTCGACCTGGACGCGAGCGCACTGCTGTGCGCCAACGGCCGGGTGCTGGGGGACGACTACTTCGTCTTCTACAACAACCTCAAGAGCCCGGAGGGCTCGGTCGAGCACACCGGTGACGAACTCGTCGGCGGCTCCGGCGGCGACGACGAGACGATCCTGGTCGACCTGACCACCGTCCCGGTCGCCGTCGACAAGATCGTCTTCCCGGTCTCCATCTACGAGGCCGACGCCCGCGTGCAGACCTTCGGCCAGGTCAGCGACGCCTACATCCGGGTGCTCAACCAGTCCGACGGCGCCGAACTGGCGCGGTACGACCTGACCGAGGACGCCTCGACCGAGACCGCGATGATCTTCGGCGAGCTCTACCGCTACAACGGCGAGTGGAAGTTCCGGGCGGTGGGTCAGGGGTACGCGTCCGGTCTGCGCGGCATCGCCCTAGACTTCGGGGTCAACGTTTCGTAAAGCCGCCTTCGCGCGGGGGACCCCTTGGCTCAAGGGTTCACAAGGGATTGGGTGGATAGCACGTGCTCCTCAGAACTTTCGGCTGGTCGCTCGGCATCACTGTCGCCGGCCTCGCCCTGGCCGCCTATGTCTGGGGGGCGAAAGGACTCGCGATCGTCGCGATCCTGTCCGTCCTGGAGATCTCGCTGTCCTTCGACAACGCGGTGATCAACGCGGGCATCCTGCGGAAGATGAACGCCTTCTGGCAGAAGATGTTCCTGACCGTGGGCGTGCTCATCGCCGTCTTCGGCATGCGGCTGGTCTTCCCGATCATCATCGTGGCGATCACCGCCAAGCTCAGCCCCTGGGAAGCGGTCCGGGTCGCGATCAACGACCACGACCGCTACGAGACCCTGGTCACCAACGCACACCCGGCGATCGCCGCCTTCGGTGGCATGTTCCTGCTGATGATCTTCCTCGACTTCATCTTCGAGGAGCGCGAGATCACCTGGCTGGGCTGGCTGGAGCGGCCGCTGGCCAAGCTCGGCAAGCTGGACATGCTCTCGGTGGCCATCGCGATGGTCGCCCTGGTCGTCGCCGCCACCACCGTGGCCACCGGCGTCCCGGTGCACGGCGGCCACGGCACCATCGACAAGGGCGAGACCGTGCTGCTCGCGGGCGTCGGCGGACTGATCACCTACCTCGTGGTCGGCGGCATCTCGGGCTACTTCGAGGAGCGCCTTGAGGAGGACGAGGACGAGGACGACGACGCGGCCGGGACCGGCGACGACGAGACCGGCGCCCTCGGCGCCCCGAACACCCCTGCGCGCGGCGGCGCCAGCGTCGTGCGGGCCGCGGGACTGGCCGGCAAGGCCGCGTTCTTCATGTTCCTGTACCTCGAAGTGATCGACGCGTCCTTCTCCTTCGACGGCGTCGTCGGCGCCTTCGCGATCAGCAACGACATCTTCCAGATCGCCCTGGGCCTGGGCATCGGCGCGATGTACATCAGGTCGCTGACCGTCTTCCTGGTCCGCAAGGGCACCCTGGACGACTACGTCTACCTGGAGCACGGCGCCCACTACGCGATCGGCGCGCTGGCCGTGATCCTGCTGGTCACGATCAAGTACGAGGTGAGCGAGGTCGTCACCGGCCTGGTCGGCGTTGTCCTGATCGCGGCCTCGTACTGGTCGTCGGTGGTACGCAACCGCCGGCTCGGGGAAGAATCACCTGCGTCGGACGACAAGGCGGAAGTCAGCTCCGGGGTCTGAGCACCGGCCCCGCGCAGCCCATGACGCTGCCCCCGCCGTCCGGCGGGGGCAGCGTCATGCGGGCCCGCAGTCGACGACAGGGGAGTTGAGGGGCAGATGGCCTGGTGGAGCTTCCTGCGGCCCAGCGGGGGCCAGCAGTTCGACGTGGCGAACACGCACACCGTCGAACTCACCCGGCGCCGCCCGGAGATCTCGCTGACCAAGCAGGGCGCCGCGGTCGGCAACATGCGGGTGAACCTGTCCTGGCAGATGCGCACCTCCGACACCGGCGGCTGGAGCACCGAGCGGCGCAGCTTCCTGCGCCGCCAGGTCGACGTGTTCAAGCCGCGTGTGGTGCAGGCCGCCGGGCCCGCGATGGTCAACGTCGACCTTGACCTGGCGTGCATGTACGAACTCACCGACGGCAGCAAGGGCGTGGTCCAGCCGCTCGGCAACTTCCTCGGCGACCTGGACGCCCCGCCGTGGATCCAGATGAGCGGCGACGACCGCTTCGGCGGCAGCTCGGGCGAGACGCTCTACATCAACTTCGACAAGCGCGAGGAGTTCAAGCGGCTGCTCGTCTTCGTCTACATCTACGACGGCACCCCGGCCTTCGACCGCACCCACGCCAAGGTGGAGATCTTCCCCGGCTCCGGCCCGCGGATCGAGATCCCGCTCACCGAGCGCGAGCCGCAGGCCCGCTCCTGCGCGGTGGTGCTGATCGAGAACCGCAAGGGCGAGCTGATGGTGCGGCGCGAGGTGAAGTACGTCTACGGCTTCCAGGCCGAGATCGACCGGCTCTACGGCTGGGGCCTGCAGTGGGGGCGCGGCTACAAGACGAAGGTCTGACCCGCCGACCCCGCGGCCGGCCCCGGGGGTCAGCGGCCCGGCTGGAACTGCGGGCCCTGCGGCGGCAGCGCGTACCCCTGCTCGGCCGGCGCCCCGGCCGGGACCGGGGCGGCGGCGACCGGCTGCGGGTACCCGTACGCGGGGTAGCCGTGCTGTGGCTGCTGGTGCACGGGCGCCGGGGCGGTGGGTGCCGTCAGGGCGGGCTCCGCGGCCTGCGTGGCGGCCACCGGCTGCGGGTAGCCGTACGCGGGCTGTGCGGGCACGTGCGCGGCGCTGGGAGCCTGCAGGGGGTAGCCGTAGGCGCTGGTGGGCGGGGGCTCAGGGGCGGCCGTGGCGGGCGCTGAGGCGGCGCGGCCCGAGTCCACCTCGCCGTCGTCCACCGCGATGCCGAACTCGGTGGCGAGCCCGACCAGCCCGGAGGCGTAGCCCTGGCCGAGCGCCCGGAACTTCCAGCCGGCGTCCTTGCGGTACAGCTCTCCGCAGTTCAGCGCGGTCTCGTGGCCGGTGTCGGGAGCGACCTCGAAGGTGAGCAGCGGCGCGGCCTGCGGGGGCGCGGCGGTGTCGAAGACGGTCAGTGTGAGGTCCTGGACCAGCCGGAAGGGGCCGCCGTCGCAGGAGGCGGCGATGACCACCCGGTCGACGGTGGGGTCCAGCGCCGCGAGGTCCACCTCGACGGTGTCGGTCAGGCCGCCGGGGACCCGCTTCTTGGGCAGGTGGCGGGCGAGGCCCGAGGGGTGCCGCGGCTCGTTGTAGAACACGAAGTCCGCGTCGGACCGCACCCGGCCGTCACGGCCGAGCAGCAGCACGGAGGCGTCCACGTCAGGGGCGCCGGGACCGGGGGTCCAGCGCAGAACCGCCCGCACGCCGGGAGCGTCCAGAGGGATGTTCATGCCCTTCACCATCACGTGCGTCATGCCGGTCATCCTGCCCTTGTCGCCGGGGGGCCCACAACACGCGGCCCCGGGGCCGGGCGCCGCGGGGGCGCCCCGGGGCGGTGGGACCGTCACGCGGTGGACCTGCCCCGGTTACCTGTTTTTCACGCGGGAAGGGAACCCCCATACCGAGGCCGCACGTACGATAATCGGCCAGACTTCATCAGGATCACTGACCCGAAAGGGGGCGTATGCGACACTTCGGACATCTCACTTCTGGTACCAGAAGTGAACTCTTCCACCGCGAGCCGCAGGAATTCACTGCCGACTCGGCCGCCCACACGCTCGCAACCGCCCTCGGTGCCACCCTGTACAGCCCGGCCACCCGCCCGCTGCTCGCCGACGACGTGATCAAGCAGGCGAGCCGCGGCGTGGTCTCCATGGTGCTGTGCCTGGAGGACTCCATCGACGATCGCGACGTCGTCGCAGGTGAGGCGAATCTGGTCCGCCAGTTCGCCGATCTCGCCGGGCGCCCGGAGTCCGCGCACGGGCTCCCGCTGCTCTTCGTCAGGGTCCGCACGCCCGCCCAGATCACCGACCTCGTCCAGCGTCTCGGCGCCACCGTCCGGCTGCTGTCCGGATTCGTACTTCCCAAATTCACCGAGGAGAGCGGCGTCCCCTTCCTGGAGGCCCTCAGCCGCGCCGAGGCGGCGTCCGGACGGCGGCTTTTCGCCATGCCGGTGCTGGAGTCGCCCACGCTGATGCACCTGGAGAGCCGGGTCGAGACGCTCTACGGCATATCGCGCACCGTCGACAAGTACCGCGACCGGGTGCTCGCTCTGCGCCTGGGCGTCACCGACTTCTGCTCCTCCTACGGGCTGCGCCGGGCCCCCGCGATGACCGCGTACGACGTGCAGATCGTCGCCTCGGTGATCGCCGACGTGGTCAACGTCCTCGGCCGCGCCGACGGCAGCGGCTTCACCGTCACCGGCCCGGTGTGGGAGTACTTCCGCCACCACGAGCGGATGTTCAAACCGCAACTGCGGCGCAGCCCCTTCACCCCCGAGGCCGAGGACCTGCGCGACGCGCTGATCGAACGCGACATGGACGGCCTGCTCCGCGAGATCGAGCTGGACCGGGCGAACGGCCTGCAGGGCAAGACCTGCATCCACCCCACCCATGTGCCGGTCGTGCACGCGCTGAGCGTCGTCACGCACGAGGAGTTCTGCGACGCCGGGGACATCCTGCACGAGGACCGCAGCGGCGGCGGGGTCCTGCGGTCGTCCTACACCAACAAGATGAACGAGGTGAAACCGCACCGCGCCTGGGCCGAGCGGACCATGCGGCGCGCGGAGGTCTTCGGCGTCGCCCGCGAGGAGATCGGCTTCGTGGAGCTGCTCGCCGCCAGCCTCCCGCAGTCCTGATCACTCCGGCTGACGGCTGACGCCGGCACCGGGCCGCACCCCCGTACCGCCCGACACGCTCCGACGAAGGAAACACCGCCCTATGGCAACGAAAGCGCCCTGGTCCGGCCAGTGGGTCGCCGACCGCCTGGGCGTCGCCCTGCACGGCGACGGCCAGGACGGCCCCGGCGGCCTGCACGAACTGCTGGGCCTCGCGCTGCGGCGCAACCCCAAGCGGGCGCACCTGCTGGTGTCCCACGTGCTGGGCAAGCACGTCCCGCAGCGGCCCGACGTCGTCTACGACGCCGGGCACGCGCTGGGCCTGCGCGTCCGCGAGCTGCTCGGCCCCGACGCCGACCGCGCGGTGGTCCTCGGCTACGCGGAGACCGCCACCGGACTCGGCCACACGGTCGCCGACGGCGTCGGCGCGGTGCCGTACCTGCACTCCACCCGCCGCGAGGTGCCCGGGGTGGCGCCCGGCGGCGGCTTTCAGGAGGAGCACAGCCACGCCACCGGGCACCTGCTGCTGCCCGAGGACCCGGCGCTGCTGACCGGGACCGGCCCGCTGGTACTGGTCGACGACGAGTTCTCCACCGGCACCACCGTCCTCAACACCCTCCGCGACCTGCACGCCCGCGCCCCGCGCGAGCGCTACACGGTGGTCGCGCTGACCGACATGCGCTCGGCCGCCGACCGCGCCCGGCTCGACGCCTTCGCCGCGGAGCTGGGCGCGCGCGTCGACGTCGTCGCGCTCGCCACCGGCACGGTGTCGCTGCCGGACGGGGTGCTGGCCGCGGGCCAGGCGCTCGTCGCGGCCCAGGAGGCCGCGGCCGCCCCCGCCGGCCCGGCGGCCGGCCCGGACGGCGCCGCCCCGGCGGTGCGGGTGGACCTCGGCTGGCCCGAGGGCCTGCCGGACGGCGGCCGGCACGGATTCCGGCCGGAGCACCGGCAGCGGCTGGAGGCGGCGCTGCCCGCCATGGCCGCGCGGCTCGCCGCCGCGGTGCCGGCCGGCGCCCGGCGCGTTCTCGTCCTCGGCAACGAGGAGCTGATGTACGCGCCGCTGCGGCTGGCCCAGGCGCTCCAGGCGGCCCTGGACGCGCGAGCTGCGGCGGACCTGTCCCCGGCCGGCGCGGGCGAGGCCGTCGACGGCGCGGGCCGCAGGCCCGAGGTGAGGTTCTCGACCACCACGCGGTCGCCGGTGCTGGCCGTTGACGAGCCCGGCTACGCGATCCGCAGCGCGATCCTCTTCGCGGCGCACGACGAGCCGGCCGACGGGGGCTCCGCCGACCGCTACGCGTACAACGTGGCCGGGGCCGGCTTCGACGCCGTCGTGTGCGTCGTGGACTCCGCGGGCGACACCCCCGCGCTGCACGCGGCCGGCGGCCTGCTCGCCGCGCTCGCCGCGCACACGCCGGCCGTGCTGCTCGCCGCCGTCCCCTCGTACCGACCCCGAACGAAAGGGCTCCCCCCGAGCATGAGCGAGCCGCTGCGCGGACCCGACTTCTCCTCCTACGAGGCCGAGGAGGTGGGCTGGCTGCTGAAGGACCTCTCCGAGGTCGAACTGGAGGCGCCCACCGAGGAGCGCGAGGAGGCCATCCAGCACGGCGGCGCGCACTACGCCGAGTCGCTGCCGGTGGAGTACCAGCCGAGCGCCGCCTACCAGGAGCTGTTCCACAGCGCCCTGCGCGCCTCCGCGGAGCGCGTCGCCCGCGCGGTCGGCACGGTCACCGAACTCGTGCTGGCCGACCGCGGGCCCGACGCCGTCCTGGTCTCCCTGGCCAGGGCCGGCACCCCGGTCGGCGTCCTCATGCGCCGCTGGGCGCGGCACGCGCACGGCCTGGACCTGCCGCACTACGCGGTGTCGATCGTCCGCGGCCGCGGCATCGACCGCAACGCGCTGCGCTGGCTCGCCGCCCACCACGACCCCACCGCCGTGATGTTCGTCGACGGCTGGACCGGCAAGGGCGCGATCACCCGCGAACTGGCCGAGGCCGTCGCGGACTTCCCCGGCTTCGACCCGGAGATCGCGGTGCTCGCCGACCCCGGCGGCTGCGTCTCCACCTACGGCACCCGCGACGACTTCCTGATCCCCTCCGCGTGCCTCAACTCCACCGTCTCCGGCCTCATCTCGCGCACCGTGCTGCGCGAGGGACTGATCGGCCCCGACGACTTCCACGGCGCGAAGTTCTACCGCGACCTGAAGTCCGCCGACCTGTCCGGGGTCTTCCTCGACACCGTCACCGACGCGTTCGCGCAGGCCAACCGGGGGGTGCGCGAGGACGTCAAGGCGCTGCAGGCGCAGGACCGTTCGCCGACCTGGGAGGGCTGGGCCGCGGTCGAGCGGATCAGCGAGGAGTACGGCATCGGCGACGTCAACCTGGTCAAGCCCGGCGTCGGCGAGACCACCCGGGTGCTGCTGCGCCGCGTCCCCTGGAAGATCCTCGCCCAGCGCGGCGCGGGCGCGGACCTGGACCACGTGCGGCTGCTCGCCGAGCAGCGCGGGGTGCCCGTCGAGGAGGTCGACGGGCTGCCGTACTCCTGCGTCGGCCTGATCCACCCCCGCTACACGCGCGGCGCGACCGGCGCCGCGGGCACGGCGGTGACCGCGCCGTGACCCGCCCCTCGAAGCCCCTGGCCGCGATGAGCCGCACGCTGGTCGCCAGCGACCTGGACCGCACCCTCATCTACTCCACCGCCGCGCTCGCGCTGACCATGCCCGACGAGCACGCGCCGCGGCTGCTGTGCGTCGAGGTGCACGAGGCCAGGCCGCTGTCGTACATGACCGAGACGGCCGGCCGGCTGCTGGTCGAACTCGCCGACACGGTGCGGTTCGTGCCGACCACCACCAGGACGCGCAAGCAGTACCGCAGGATCAGCCTGCCGTGCCGCCAGCCGCGCTACGCGATCTGCGCGAACGGCGGCCACCTGCTGGTGGACGGCCGCACCGACCACGACTGGAACGTCGAGATGCGCCGCCGTCTCGAGGACGGCTCGGCGCCGCTGGAGGAGATCCGCGCGCACCTCGCGGCCACCGCGGACCCCGAGTGGCTGCGCAAGGAACGCGTCGCCGAGGACCTCTTCGCCTACCTCGTCGTCGACCGCGAGCGGCTCCCCGAGGGCTGGGTCAAGAACCTCGCGGAGTGGGCGGAGCCGCGCGGCTGGACGGTGTCCCTGCAGGGCCGCAAGATCTACGCGGTGCCCAGGCCGCTCAGCAAGAGCGCGGCGCTCGCCGAGGTGGTCCGCAGGACCGGCGTCGAGCAGGTCCTGGCGGCGGGGGACTCCCTGCTCGACGTCGACCTGCTGCTCGCCGCGGACGCCGGCTGGACCCCCGGCCACGGCGAACTCGCCGACACCGGCTGGACCGCGCCGCACGTCAGCGCGCTCGGCGCGGGGGGCGTGGCGGCCGGGGAGGAGATCCTGCGGCGCATGCTGGTGCGGACGTCCGCGGACGGCATCCCGGCGTAGCGGCTCCGCCGGGGGGCGGGTGCGGCCGGCGGCGCGGGTGCGTCGCGGGGTGGCGGGTGCGTGGTGGCTGGTCGCGCAGTTCCCCGCGTTCCCTTGCGGGGGCTAGGGGGCGTCGGTCCAGGTGTCGTCGGGGGTGGGGACGAGGATGCGGGTGCAGTGGGCGCGGGTGCGTTCGACGCGGCTGGCGTTGGGGCGCTCGCTCGCGGCGATGAAGGCCCGCGCCTCGGACTCGGTGCGGCCACCGCGGACGTGCCGCCGCAGCAGCCGGTGCTCGCGCAGCGCGAGGGGCGCGTCCACGTACCAGAGGTCGTCGAGCAGGTCGCGGACCTCGGCCCAGCCGGGGCCGTCGTCCGCCAGGTAGTTGCCCTCGGTGAGGATGAGGCGCGCGGCGGGCGGCACCACCAGGCCCGCCGCCACCGGCTCGTCCAGCCGGCGGTCGAAGTCCGGCGCGTAGACGGGCCGTTCGCGGTCGGTCCGCAGCCGCCGCAGCAGCTGCACGTAGCCGTCCACGTCGAAGGTCTCCGGCGCTCCCTTGCGGCCGCGCAGGCCGAGCCGGTCCAGCTGCGCGTTCGACAGGTGGAAGCCGTCCATCGGGACGTACGCCGCGGTGTCCGGGCCGAGCCGCTCCAGGACCCCGGCCACCAGCTTCCGCGCCAGCGTGGACTTCCCCGCCGCGGGCGCGCCCGCCACCCCCAGCAGCACTCTGCGGCCTGGAATGCTGGGCACCAAGGCGACCGCGTCATCGACGAGCATCTCGTCACCCTAAACGCCCGACCCGGGAGTGGACCCTTGTACGAGACGAAGAACCCGCAGCTCACGCCCGAGCTGTACCAGTACGTCCTCGATCACAACCCGCCGCTCGGCCCCGCCCAGCGGAACCTGGTCGAGACCACCCACCGCGCGCTGCCCGACGCCGCGGGGCTCCAGACGGCGCAGGAGCAGGGGCCGCTGCTGTCCTTCCTGGTCACCCTGACCGGCGCGCGGCAGATCGTGGAGGTCGGCACCTTCACCGGCTTCTCCACCCTGTCCATGGCGCTTGCGCTGCCCGAGGACGGCCGGATCATCGCCTGCGACGTCTCCGAGGAGTGGACCGCCGTCGGCCGCCGCGCCTGGGCCGAGGCCGGCGTCGCGGACCGGATCGACCTGCGGATCGCGCCGGCGCTGGAGACGCTGCGGGCGCTGCCCGAGGACCGGTGGCTCGACCTGGCCTTCCTCGACGCCGACAAGGGCGGCTACGTCGACTACTGGGAGGAGCTGGTGCCGCGGCTGCGCCCCGGCGGTCTGCTGATCGCCGACAACACCCTCTTCCACGGCGAGGTCACCGACCCGGCGGCCGGCGGCGGCGCGGCGGCGATCCGCGCGTTCAACGCGCACGTGGACGCCGACGACCGCGTCGACCACGTGCTGCTCACCGTCGCGGACGGCCTCACCCTGGCCCGCCGCAGGTAGCCAGGCCCGGGGACCTGACGGAGACCGCCGCGGGCGCTGCGGCCCCGCCGGGCCCGCGGGTTACGCTCCCGGCATGCGACGTCAGAAGGCGTACCGGCCGCCCGCGGGACCCCTCCCCGCGGGCGGCGCGCACCCGCTCCTCACACCGGCCCGCCGCGCGGTGTGTGCGCCGCTTAACCCCTGCCGCCGGGCCGGCGTGACGGCCGCGTAACGGCGCCTCCGTACTGTCGGAGCCGTCGGACCGGGACCATCACCTCACGAGACGACCTCCCGACGAGATCACCGCCGCCGCAACGACACAGGGGGCCGCTCGTGACCACGACCACCCGGGTACGCACGGTCTGCTCGTACTGCGGTGTCGGCTGCGGCCTGGTCCTCGACGTGGGACCGGGGCCCGACGGCCGACCCGCCGTGCTCAAGGCGTCCGGCGACCGCGACCACCCCGCCAACCGCGGCCGGCTCTGCACCAAGGGCGCCACCACCGCCGACATGCTCGCCGCGCCCGGCCGGCTGACCACCGCGCTGGTCAGGGCGGAGCGCGGCGCCCCGGCAGAACCGGCCCCCGTCGCCGAGACCATCGCCGCCACCGGGCGCCGGCTGCGCGCGATCGTCGACGAACACGGCCCGGACGCCGTGGCGCTCTACGTGTCGGGCCAACTCGGCCTGGAGGCCCAGTACCTGGCGAACAAGCTCGCGAAGGGCTTTATCGGCACCCACCAGATCGAGTCCAACTCCCGCCTGTGCATGGCCAGCGCGGGCAGCGGCTACAAGCTGTCGCTCGGCGCGGACGGCCCGCCCGGCTCCTACGACGACCTGGACAGCGCCGACGTCTTCCTGGTCATCGGCTCCAACATGGCGGACTGCCACCCGATCCTGTTCCTGCGCATGATGGACCGGGTGAAGGCGGGCGCGAAGCTCATCGTCGTCGACCCGCGGCGCACCGCGACCGCGGAGCGGGCCGACCTCTTCCTGCAGATTCGCCCCGGCACCGATCTCGCCCTGCTCAACGGCCTGTTGCACCTGCTGCACGCCGAGGGCCGCACCGACGAGGACTTCATCGCGCGGCACACCGAGGGCTGGGAGGCGATGCCCGGTTTCCTCGCCGACTACCCGCCGGACGCCGTCGCCGCGGTCACCGGCCTGCCCGAGGCCGGCATCCGCGCCGCGGCCCGCATGATCGGCGAGGCCGCCGAGTGGACCAGCTGCTGGACGATGGGCCTCAACCAGTCGACGCACGGCACCTGGAACACCAACGCGCTGATCAACCTGCACCTGGCCACCGGCGCGATCTGCCGCCCCGGCAGCGGCCCGTTCTCGCTCACCGGCCAGCCCAACGCCATGGGCGGCCGCGAGATGGGCTACATGGGACCGGGGTTGCCCGGTCAGCGGTCCGTACTGGCCGAGGGGGACCGCGCGTTCACCGAGCGGCTCTGGGGGCTGCCGGCCGGCGCGATACGCGAGGACGGCTCCGGCCGCGGCACCGTCGACCTCTTCCGCCGGATGGCCGGCGGCGAGATCCGCGCCTGCTGGATCATCTGCACCAACCCGGTCGCGTCGGTGGCCAACCGCGGCACCGTCGTCGAGGCGCTGGCCGCCGCCGAACTCGTCATCACCCAGGACGCGTTCGCCGCCACCGAGACCAACGCGCACGCCGACGTGGTGCTGCCGGGCGCGCTGTGGACCGAGGGCGACGGCGTCCTGGTCAACAGCGAACGCGGCGTCACCCTCGCCCGCAAGGCCGTCGAGCCGCCGGGCGAGGCGCTGCCCGACTGGCGGATCATCGCCGACATGGCCCGCGCCATGGGCTACGGAGCCGCCTTCGACTACGCCGGGCCCGAGGACGTCTTCGAGGAGATCCGGCAGGCCGCGAACCCCGCCACCGGCTACGACCTGAGCGGCGTGTCGTACCAGCGGCTGCGCGAGGGACCCGTGCAGTGGCCGGCCGCGCCGGACGGCCCGGAGCGCAACCCGATCCGCTACCGCACCGAGGACGGCGCACTGCGCTTCCCCACCCCGCACGGGCGCGCGGTCTTCCACGCCCGGCCGCACGTGCCGCCCGCCGAGATGCCCGACGACGACTTCCCCTACGTCCTCAACACCGGCCGGGTGCAGCACCAGTGGCACACCCTGACCAAGACCGGCCGCGTCGCCAAGCTGAACAAGCTCAACCCCGGCCCCTTCCTTGAGCTCCACCCCGGGGACGCCGCCGCGCTCGGCATCGGCGAGGGCGACCGGGTGGCGGTCGCCTCCCGGCGCGGCCGCGCGGTGCTGCCCGCCGTCCTCACCGACCGGGTACGCCCCGGCTGCTGCTTCGCGCCCTTCCACTGGAGCGACCTCTTCGGCGAGGAGTTCAGCGTCAACGCGGTCACCAGCGACGCGGTCGACCCGGTGTCGTTCCAGCCCGAGTTCAAGGTGTGCGCGGTCGCGCTGACGCGGGTCGGCGCCGCCGAGGAGACGCGGCGGGAGGCCGCCGGGCCGGCGCCGGGCGCGCGGCAGGACCGGTCCGCGGGGAGCGCCGCCGCCGTACCGACCGGGGTGGTGGTGCTGCCCGCGCCCGCCGGGGCCGACCCGGCCGGGACTCCGGTCCTGGCCGGTGCGGGCGCGGGCGCGGGTGCGGCGGCGGGTGCGACGGGGGGCGCGGGGGCCGCGGTCTTCGGGCTTGACCCGGCTCCCGCGCCGCCGCGGCTGGCCGAGCACGAACGGCGCTACCTCGCCGGCTTCCTGGCCGGCCTCGAACCCGGGCTGCGCGGGGTGCCGGTGCTCCCGGCGAGCGCGCCCTTCAGCGCGGAGCACGCGCTGTGGGTCAACGGCGTGCTGGCGGGCATGTACTCGCGCACCGAGGAGCCGCCCGCGCTCACCGCGGCCGCCCCGGCGCCCGCCCCCGCTCCCGCGCGGCAGATCCTCGTCCTGTGGGCCTCGCAGACCGGCAACGCCGAGGAGTTCGCGGGCGTCGCCACGCAGAAGCTGACCGCCGGCGGCCACCGCGCCTCCCTCGTCGCGATGGACGACATCACGCCGGACCTGCTGCCGCCCGACGCCGACCTGCTCGTGGTCACCAGCACGTTCGGCGACGGCGACGCGCCCGACAACGGCGACGCCTTCTGGACCGCGCTCGCCGCCGCCGACGCGCCCCGGCTCGACCGGGTCAGGTACGCGGTCCTCGCGCTCGGCGACTCCTCCTACGCCGACTTCTGCGGCCACGGCCGCCGCGTGGACGAACGGCTCGCCGCACTGGGCGCGGTCCGGCTGGCCCCGCGCACCGACTGCGAGCCCGACGCGGCGGACGCCGCCGCGCAGTGGCTGGACCTGGTGCTCGCCGCGCTCGGCCGGGAGCCGGAGGCCGTACCCGGGACCGGCGCGGGGGCGGAGCCCGTGGCGCAGGCCGTTCCGCCGGCGCAGCCGGACGCCCAGCGCCCGAGTCGGGTCCCGACCCGGCTCGCGGGCCCGGCGGCCGCCGCGCCGACCCGCGCCCGGGCCACCGCGCGGCTCGTCGGCAACCGCCTGCTGAGCCTGCCCGGCGCGGCCAAGGAGGTCCGCCGCTTCACCTTCGACACTCGGGACAGCGAGGTCCCGTTCAGCTACGGCGCGGGCGACGCGCTGGCCGTGCACCCGGTCAACTCCGCCTCCCTGGTGGCCGAATGGCTGGCCGCCACCGGCATCGACCCGCAGGCGCCGGTACCGGTGCGCGGCGTCGGCGAGGTGCCGTTCCACGAGGCGCTCCACCGCCACCTCGACATCACCCGGATCACACCCGGCCTGCTGCGCTTCGTGGCCGAGCGCAACCACGACCGGTTCCTGCGCAAGCTGCTGCGGCCGGACAACACGGACGAGCTGGCGCGCTGGTCCTGGGGCCGGCAGGCGGTCGACGTGATCACCGCGTACCCCGTCGCGGGCTGCGCGGCCGGCTGGACCGAGGTGCTGCCCGCGCTCCAGCCGCGGCTGTACTCGATCTCCTCCAGCCCGCTCGGCGACCCCCACCTGGTCTCGCTCACGGTGTCGGTGGTCCGCTACGAGAGCCCGGACGGCCGGCCGCGGGCCGGCGTGTGCTCGCCGTTCCTCGCCGACGCCGACCTGGGCACGGCGGTGCCGGTCCACCTCCGGCGCACCCGGCACTTCAGGCCGCCCGCAGACCCCGCCACGCCCATGGTCATGATCGGCCCCGGCACCGGGATCGCCCCCTTCCTCGGCTTCCTCGACGAGCGCCGCGCGCAGGGCCACCCCGGCCCGAACTGGCTCTTCTTCGGCGAGCAGCACCGCGCGACCGACTTCTACTACCGCGAGGAGCTGACCGCCCTCCTCGACCAGGGCGTGCTCACCCGGCTGGACACCGCCTTCTCCCGCGACCAGCGGGCGAAGGTCTACGTCCAGGACCGGATGCGCGAGCACGGCCCGCTGCTGTGGTCCTGGCTCGCCGGCGGCGCCCACGTCTACGTCTGCGGCGACGCGTCCCGGATGGCCAAGGACGTCGACGGCGCGCTGCGGGACATCGCCATGGCGCACGGCGGGCTCGGGCAGGACGCGGCGGCGGCGTACGTCAAGCAGCTGGCCGCCGAGCGGCGCTACGTCAGGGACGTCTACTGACGTCCGCTGCCGTCGGGTGACGGGTTTCGCCGGGCGCCGGGACGGGCTGCCGATACGCTGGGGCCATGCCCCGTTACGAGTACCGCTGCAAGGCGTGCGGCACCACCTTCGAGATGCGCCGCCCGATGTCCCAGTCCGATGCCCCCGCGCCGTGCCCGCAGGGCCACGACGACACGGTGAAGCTGCTCTCCACCGTCGCGGTCGGCAGCTCCGCCCCGGCCCCCGCGCCCTCGGGCGGCGGTGGCGGTGGCGGCTGCTGCGGAGGCGGCTGCTGCAGCTGAGCCGAGGCCGCGGCGAGGCCACTGCCCGGGGCCGGCGTCAGCGGCCCTGGGCGCGCTCTTCCCTGATGTTCGCCACGACGCGGTTCGCGGTCTCGCGCACCGCCGCGGTCTCGGTGAGGAACGCCCAGTAGTCCGGGTGGCGGCCTTCGAGGCCGGCCAGCGCGCTGTCCAGCCGGGCCACCGCCTCGTCCAGCGGGCGGGCGTGCCGCGGCTCCGGCGTCGTACGTCCCTGCATGGCAAGCCGCTGGGCGTCCCTGATCACGAAGCGGGTCTTCTCGACCTCCGCCTTCGGATCCTTGCGGACCTCCTTCAGCCGCCGCAGCCGGTCGCCCGCCGCGCCCACCGCGCCGTCCACGTCGTCCATCAGCGCGCGCACCGTCGCCAGCCGGGCGGTCGCGTCCGCCCAGCGCTGCCCGTCCCGGGCCGCGCGGGCCTCGGCGAGCGCGCTCTCCGCCTGCCGTACCGCCTGCGCGGCCTGCTCGGGCACCTGCTGGAGGTCCTGCCAGCACGCCGCGGAGAAACCGCGGCGCAGCTCGCTCAGCACCGGCGTGACGCCCTCCGCCCGGGTGCCCAGCGCCTGGACCCGGGTGCGCAGCGACACCAGCCGCTTGTCGATCTCCTGGGCGCGCTCCGGCAGCCGCTCCGCCTCGGCCCTGACCGCCTCCGCCTCGCGGCGCATCTCGTCGGCGCGCTGCACGGTCTGCTGGACGCCGTGCTTGCTCGCGCCCTCGTTCAGCCGGGTCAGCTCGGGGGCGAGCGCGGCCAGCCGGGCGGCGAGGTCGTCCGCCTTCAGCCCGGCGGCGCGGGCCGCGTCCAGCGCGTTGCTCGCCGCGAGCAGCGACTGCTTGGCGCGCTCACGGGCCG
Source organism: Actinacidiphila polyblastidii (assembly GCF_036353415.1). NCBI lineage: Bacteria > Bacillati > Actinomycetota > Actinomycetes > Kitasatosporales > Streptomycetaceae > Actinacidiphila > Actinacidiphila polyblastidii. The sequence continues at coordinate 167,964 of NZ_JAZEWV010000012.1, read as the reverse complement.
GCGCGAGCCGCGCGAGCTGCGTCTCGGCCTTGCCGAGCAGCGGGGTCAGCGAGGACTGGAAGCGCTCCAGCTCCCCTTTGACGTTCACCAGCTCGTCCTTGGCCCGGGTCAGCTCGGCGCGGGCGCGGGAGGCGGCGGTGTGGTCCAGTTCGTCGCGGTCGATGTCATGGGCGTCGACGGTGGCGATGTACGCCGCGCTGACCTGGTCGATCCGCTCGCCCAGCGCCCGGAAGGAGCCGAGGGCGCGGCGCGCCTCGGGGGAGTCGTCGACCGCGGCGATCGTCTCGATGGAGATCTCCAGGTCGCGCTGCGCGGTGTCCAGCTCGTAGAACGCCTGTGCGGCCGCGTCCTTGGCGGCCTGTGCCTCGGCGCGCAGATTGTCGTCGCCGCGCCGCCACCACGAACGTGCCGTCGTCACCGTGACACTCTCTCCCCGCGTTCCGCCGCCGACCCTGTCCCGACCCTGTCGCGGCCCTGTTCCAGCCCGTTGCTGTCCATCCTCCCACCCCGCGGACGGTTGCTGACCAGCCCCCGTGGCAAGGTACCCTGTGACGTCGCAACTCCCGGGGCGTGTAGCTCAGCGGTAGAGCGCCGCCCTTACAAGGCGGATGTCGGCGGTTCGAAACCGTCCACGCCCACCCCAGCCCCAAGCCCCGCCCGAGCCTTTCCGGCGGGGCTTCGCCGTACCCCGGGGCGCTCGGATCGGCGCCGCGTCCGCCGACGCATCATCGATCATACGAACGGTGGTTTGGCTGGGTATTGCTCCGTTCGAGGGAACGGGGTCGCTGCTCCGAATGGGGTGGGTCGGCGCTGCCGACGATGACCGGGTGAGCACTTCGTGGGGGAAGCGCGCCCCGACCTGGGCCGCGCTGATCGTCATCGTCCTCGCGACGGGTTCCTGGGGGCTCGACGCACCGGCTGCCGCCGCTGCCCGGGCCCGCTGCCCGTCGCACCAACCGTCTCCAGGCGGCGCCTGCGCCGCCGACCACGCCCGCGGCTCCGGGCCGCCGGGCCGCCGCGACACGTCGCCGAGCGGCGGCAGCTCGCCGGGGCCCGAGAGCACGCCGTCCGGCGGCGGCCATCCGCTGCCCGGCGCCGGTGGCGAGCCCTCCGGGCCGCCGAGCCCGCCCGGAGGTGTCGGCAGTACGCCGCCGAGCGCGGGCGGTGAGCCCTCAGGGCCGCCGAGCGCGCCGCCCGGTCACGCCGGGAGGCCGCCGCACGGCGGCCACGCTCCGGGCCACGGCAGCGCTCCGCCGTCCGGCGGGGACGCCCCGCCGGGGCACGGGCACAGGCCGCCAAGCCACGGCGACACGCCACCGGGGCACGGGCACGGGCACGCGCCGCCGGGCTGGCATCGGTGGTGTCGGGGGGAGTGGCCCTGGCATCGGCACCATCCGTGGCCGTGCACATGCCCGACGCCCACGCCCACGCCGACGCCCACGCCTACACCGACCCCGACACCCACACCGACCCCGACACCCACACCCACACCCACACCTACGCCGAGTCCGACGCACACGCCCACGCCCACGCCCACGCCGCCGCCGAAGGCGGCACCGGCTCCGCCGCCGCCCGTGCTGCGGCCGGTGCCCGTGCCGGCGCCGCCGGTCGTGCGGCCCACGCCCACGCCGGCTCCGCCGCCGGTGGTGCGGCCCAGTCCGACGCCGCCTCCGGCGACGGTCGCGCCCGTCGCGCTGCACTGGCCCGCGCACAAGCCGAAGGGCAGCGGGCCGCCCGCGCCGCACCGGCGCGCGCTCACCGTCACGATGCTGCTGACCACCGTGCCCGCGCTGCTCGCCGTCGCCGTGCTGCGGCCGGGCTCCAGCACGGCTCGCAGGAACCGCTAACAGGACAGGGGGAGTTCACAGATGTCGCAGTGGTTGGCTCTGCTGATCGCGATGGCCGCGGTCGGCGCTGTGGTGGTCAGCGTGGTGGTGCTCAGACACCGGAGGATCGCCGAGGACGACGATCCGTCGGAGACGCCGGACGTCATCGAGTACATGGTCATGATGATCGGGGTGGTCTACGCGATCGTGCTGGGGCTGGCGATCGCCGGAGTCTGGGAGGGCATGGGGTCCGCGCAGGCGGACACGGTGGCCGAGGCGCAGGCGCTGCACGAGGTGCAGGAGCGGGTGCAGGTCTACCCGGTGGACGTACGGGACAAGGTGCGCGCGGACGTGGACGCGTACGCGCGCTTCGTGGCGGACCACGAGTGGCCGTACATGCGCAAGCACGGCGAGCTGGCGCCGCAGGGGACCGTGCTCCTCGACCAAGTGCGCACCGATGTCACGCAGTTCACGCCGAAGACGGATCTCGCGGCGCAGGCGTACCAGCCGGTGGTCGACGCGGTCGCGGCCGCCGACCAGGCGCGGGTGGAGCGCGGGCAGAGCGCGGGCGCGACCATGCCGGGGGTGGTGTGGTTCGGGCTCGTCACGGGCGCGCTGGTGACCGTCGGGCTGATCTTCACCCTGCAGATCCGCAGGTCGCCCAAGGAGTTGCTGCTGGCCGGGCTGTTCAGCGCGCTGATCGCGTTCCTGCTGTTCCTGATCTGGGACCTGGACGCCCCCTTCGGCGGCGGACTGACCGTCTCCACCGACGTGTTCCGCCAGCTGCTCTAGCTGTGTCGCCCGGCGCGGCTCATGACGGCGGCCCCCCTGCCCGGCACGGCAGGGGGGCCGCTTCACCTCCGCGTCACGCGGAGGCGGAGGTCAGTGCCAGTTGGACACGTTCACGTTCTCCAGCACGCCCAGCGCGTCGGGCACCAGCACCGCGGCGGAGAAGTAGGTGCTCACCAGGTAGCTGATGACCGCCTTCTCGTCGACGCCCATGAAGCGGACGTTGAGCCCCGGCTCGTACTCGTCGGGCAGGCCGGTCTGGTTGAGGCCGATGACGCCCTGGTTGTCCTCGCCGGTACGGATGGCGATGATCGAGCTGGTCCTGGCGGGCGAGATCGGGATCTTGCCGCAGCTGAGGATCGGCACCCCGCGCCAGGCCGGCACCGTGGAGCCGTGCACCTCGACGGGGTCGGGGTAGATCCCGGCCCTGGTCCACTCGCGGGCGATCGCCGCGATGGTCTTGGGGTGGGCCAGCAGGTAGCGGGTGCCCCTGCGGCGGCTGATCAGCTCGTCCAGGTCGTCCGGCAGCGGCGGCCCGGCGTGCGGCTGGATGCGCTGCTCGTACTCCGCGTTGTTCAGCAGCCCGAACTCCGGGTTGTTGATCAGCTCGTGCTCCTGGCGCTCGCGCAGCGCCTCGACGGTGAGCTTGAGCTGCTGCTCGGTCTGGTTCATCGGCTCGTTGTAGAGGTCGGCGACCCGGCTGTGCACGCGCAGCACCGTCTGGGCCACGCTCAGTTCGTACTCGCGCGGCCTGACCTCGTAGTCCACGAAGGTGCCCGGCAGGGCGGCCTCGCCCCTGTGGCCTGAGGCGAGTTCGATGTTCGCCTCGCCGCGCTTGTTGGCCCGCTGGCGGGGCAGCGTCCGCACCGCCTCCAGGTGTTCGCGCAGCGGCTCGGAGACGCCGAGCAGCGATTCCAGCGCGGTGCGCGGGAGCGCCAGGACCGTCGCCGCGGTGGCGGCCTTCGCGGTGTACTCCCAGGTGTCGTCGCCGGAGAGCAGGGCCTGCTCGCCGAAGTGGTCGCCGTCGGCGAGCACCCCGAGCCGGGTGGGCTCGCCGTACGGGCCCTCGCCCAGTTTCTCGATCTTGCCGTGCGCGACCAGGTAGACGGTGTCGGCGGGGTCGCCGACCTCCGCGATGACCTCGCCCGCGTCGAACTCGCGCTGGACGAAGCGGTCCGCCAGCGCGGTCAGCGCGCCCGCGTCGTCGAAGGAGCGCAGCGCGGCGATCTCGCCGAGCTCCTGGGGGATGACCCGGACCTCGGACCCCGTCTTCACGAAGGTCACCCGTCCGTCCCCGACGGCGTAACTGAGCCGGCGGTTGACGCGGTAGGTGCCCGCGTTGACCTGCACCCAGGGCAGCACCTTGAGCAGCCACCGGGAGGAGATGCCCTGCATCTGCGGTGCGGACTTGGTGGTGGTCGCCAGATTCCTCGCGGCGGCCGTGTCGAGACTGGTGCGCGCCTGCCCGTCCTGCGCGGCGTTGGGTGCGGAGTCCTGACCCGCATCAACCGACATGGGCTGTCCTTCCGGTAAGAGGGTGATACGGCCCCGATTCTGTCGGTTACACAGAGTGCACGCTATTGCCGGAACGAGTGAGAATACTTTCCGAAATCCTGGTTAGTGCGCCGGGCGGGAGGCATGACCCGCACCTCAGCGCGCTGCGGCCCGAAGCGACGGTCAAGAAGAGTTGACGGCCGAGGAGTCGGTCGGCCGGGAGCCTTGACGGCCCTGAGCCCTCAGAGGGCCTCGACGACCGCGCCGCGGTCGGAGGGAGCCGTCTGGCCGGGGATGGCGGGCGCGGCGGGGACCGCCGGGACGGCCGGGATGACGGGGATGGTCAGCTCCACCGCCGCGGCCGCGTAGGTCGCCGCGAGCGCGAGCCGGCGCTCGCGCTGGAAGACGTACGCCGCGAAGGCGCCCGCCCCGACCAGCGCTCCGAAGGACATCGCGGTGCCGAACCAGCTGGCCCCGAGCCACTTGCCGCCGATCCAGCCCAGGCCCACGCTGTACGTCGCCCAGCAGACGCCGGCCAGCGCCGACCACGGCAGGAACTCCTGCGGCCGCCGCCGGGCGGCCCCCGCGCCGAGGCTCACCACGCTGCGCCCGGCGGGCGCGAAGCGGGCCAGCACCACGAGCGCGCCGCCGCCGCTGGTCAGCACCTGGCCGAGCCGTTCGTGCGCGGTCGACAGCCGCCGCGAGTTCGCCATCCTGCGGTCGAACCAGTCGCCGCTGCGGAACGCCAGCCGGTAGGCGATCAGGTCGCCGAGGCAGGACGCGCCCGCCGCGCAGGCCAGCAGGGCGAGGATGTCGACGACGTCGTCACCGGCCGCGCCCGCGGAGCCCGCGGTGGCCGCGCTGATCACCAGCACGCCGCTGGGCAGTACCGGCACGAAGACGTCGAGCAGGACCGACAGCGACACCAGCGCGTAGATCCACGGCCAGTCGAAGAGGGAGCCCAGTCCTTGCAGCACTTCGCCTCCTCGCTCTCCGCCGGTCGTCCGGGGGGTGGTTTCTGCGGTCCGTGCCGGTCCTGCGTGCGGCCCTGTGCGAGCGTTCCCGGTGCTCAGGGGGTGGGGCGGTGCGGCAGCGGATCTTCAACCGCCGTCAGCCGTACAGCGTACGCCAGTAGCGCCCGCCGGTTCCGTCGCGGGTGCGTGACGTAAGAGACAATCACGTCACTGTTACGACGGGAATACTTCGGGTGAAGCCGGTGCATGACAGTTTCCGCACGCCAGGGCGCGTGGCGTGGCGGCCGCCGGGGGGCCGGCGGCCGGCGCCGCGACCTTTTCGCGACCATCCTCACAGGTGCTTCACCGGCGCGGCACGCCCCGCTGCCCGGCCCGGCGCGACGACCACCTCCACGGGCCGCCCGGAACGGCGCCGCGAGGGTGCCGTAGACTGATCGGCAGCAGAAGGGGAGTAGCTCTTCGCCGGACCGTCGACATACTGCCGGGCCGTCCACGTGTGGACGTGCCGGGCCGGCGCCCGGAGGCGGTGCGGCGACGCACGCGCCAGCGAGACCTTCGGCCGCAGTGTTCCGACGCTGCCGTGCCGAGGCGACCCCTGTTCCTGCGGTTTCCCACGGCCCGGCGGCCCGACCGATCAAGGACCCGTCTCCGTGCTCAGCCTCTCCGTCGCCGCCGTGGTGTTCGGCGTCATATTCCTCGCAGAGCTGCCCGACAAGACCGCGCTCGCCGGCCTCGTCCTGGGCACCCGCTACCGCGCCTCGTACGTCTTCTGCGGCGTCGCCGCGGCCTTCGTCGTCCATGTGGCGCTCGCCATCGCCGCCGGCAGCCTGCTGACCCTGCTCCCGCACCGCCTGGTCCAGGCGGTGGTGGGCGTGCTCTTCCTCGGCGGCGCGGTGGTGCTGCTGCGCTCCCACGACGAGGAGGAGGAGAAGGTCCGCGACCCCGCCGACCAGAGCTTCTGGAAGGTCTTCGGCGCGGGCTTCATGCTCATCCTGGTCGCGGAGTTCGGCGACCTCACCCAGATCATGACCGCGAACCTCGCCGCCCGCTACGACGACCCGGTGTCCGTCGGGATCGGCGCGGTCCTCGGCCTGTGGGCCGTCGGGGCGCTGGGCGTCTTCGGCGGCCGCATGCTGATGAAGCGGGTGCCGCTGCGGCTCATCACCCGGGTCGCCGCCGCGGCGATGATCGTGCTGGCCGGGTTCAGCCTCTACGAGGCGATCGCCGGCTGAACCGTCGCGGGTGTCAGCCCGCGGTCACGACGAGGCCGCCCTCCGGGGCGGCCTCGACGCGTATCGCCGCCAGGCTGGCGACGTGCACGGTCGGTGCGTGCGCGGCGGCGCGCGGGCCGACGCCGACCACCCGCATCCCGGCGGCCTTCGCCGCCGCGATGCCGACCTCGGCGTCCTCGAAGACCACGCAGTCCTCGGGCGCGAACCCCAGCTCGGCGGCGCCCTTGAGGAAGCCCTCCGGGTCCGGCTTGCTCGCGCTCACCCGCTCGGCGGTGACCAGCACGGGCGGCAGCGGCAGCGCGGTGGCTGCCATCCTGGTCCTGGCCAGCTCCTCGCTCGCCGAGGTCACCAGGGCGTGCGGGTGCCGCGCCAGCGCGGCGAGGAAGGCGGGGGCGCCGTCGACCGGCACGACGCCGTCCGTGTCCGCGGTCTCCTCCGCGAGCATCGTGGCGTTCTCGGCGAAGTTCACCGCCATCGGGCGGTCGGGCAGCAGCGCGGCCATCGTGGCGTGGCCCTGCCGGCCGTGCACGACCCGCAGCACCTCGGCCGGTTCCAGGCCCTGGCGGACGGCCCACCGCCGCCAGCAGCGCTCGACGACCGCGTCGCTGTTCACGAGGGTGCCGTCCATGTCGAGCAGCAGGGCCTTGGCATGGAGGACGGTCGGCATCGTGGTGGGCTCCTCGCGGGGGTCACGGTCTACGCGGTGGCTCCGCCCGCCGGTCAGGGGAAGCGGGCGGAACCACTTTGTTTCTGTACGGTACAAAAGTTTTCCGGGTCGCGCCAGCCGGGGTCCCGGTGTTCACCCGTTGTTCTCCGTGCGGCTTCCCGCGCCCTGGGCCGGTGGGCCGGTGCCGGTGCCGGTCCCGGGTGTGCGGGGTCGGTGTCCGGCGGGGTGGTCGGGGGGACCGGCGGCCCCGCCTAGGACACGTACTGCAGGAGCCCCCACGTGAAGTGCGCGGTGACCCGCGCGCCACTCGCCGGGTCGGTCACGGCGAGCCGCGCGCGGCTCGGCGCGTCGGCGGGGAGCGCCGCCGCAGGCGGAAACGCGCGGGCCACCTCGTCCACCGTGCACGACCACGGCAGCAGCTCGTCGATCGTGCGGGGCGCGGCCACCGGCGCGCCCCCGGCCCGTACGAGCCACTCGTTCCAGACCGCGCCGCCCGTCGCCGCGGTGACGATCTCGAAGCGGAGGTCGGGCCAGAGCGGCAGCGGCCAGCGCAGCACGCGGCAGTCGAGGTCGCCGATGCGGCGCGCGGTGACGGACTCGGGTGCGCCGAGCGCCAGCCGGTAGCGGCGTTCACCGCCGGGGAAGGTGCGGGAGTGCACACGGGCCTGCCAGCGCTTGTGCGCCTCGCGCAGGTCCGTGTGGCCGGCGCCGAGGCGGCGCAGCGCGTCGTCGACCAGGTCGGGCTGGTGGTCGGCCATGCGGCGGAGCAGGACCAGCTGGAAGTGGGCGGGCCCGAAGGGCTCCTCGGGGCGGGCGCTGGGCCGGTGCGGTGACACCCGTCCAGTCAACCAAACCGCGGCAGCGGCTCAGTGCTGGTGTCCGCCCCAGCCGGAGGTCTGCCGCTCCAGGGCGGCGCGGGTGTGCGGCCCGTAGACGCCGTCGTGGCTGCCGTCGGCCGCGTCGCTCACCCAGTACCAGACCTGGAAGGTCGCCACCGCGCGCTGGACGTCCGCGTCGAAGACGCCGTCGATGGGGCCGTGGTAGACCCACACCTCGGCCAGTCGGGTCTGGAGGTCGGCGACGGAGGAACCGGTGTCGCCCAGTTGGAGTATCTGCGCCGTGGCGGGGGCGTTCCCGCCGGAGGGCGTCGTGGCGGCCGGGGGCGTCGGCGTCGGGCCCGGCGTGGTGGCGGTGGCGGTGGCGGTGGCCGCTGGCGTGGCGGTGGCGGTGGGCGCCGCGGCGGGCGACTGCGTGGTCCCGGGGGAGCGCGGCGCGCCGGTGGAGGGCGCCGGGGAGGCGGAGACGGCGGCCGGGACGGTCCTGGGGGTGGTGGCGGCGCGCTGGGTGACCGCCGCGGCGGTCGTGGCGGTGGCGGGCTCGGCGTCCGCGGGCAGCGTCACGTCGGGGGCGGCGGAGCCGGTGTCGGGCAGCGCGTAGCCGGTGCTGCCCTGCTCGTCGCTCATCACCTGGCCGGTCATCGCGACCGCGCCGGCGGCCAGTGCGGAGGCCGCGACGGCCGCCGCGGCCACCACGAAGCCGCGCCTGCGCCGCCGGTGCCTGCCGCGCAGCACCGCCTGCGCGTCCTCGCCGGCCTCGTCGCCGTACGGGTCCCGGTCGTCGTAGCCGGGGTGGCCGCCGTCGTGGTCCTGGGGGTACTCCCGGCCGGCGTAGCGCTCGGAGAACAGGCCGAGGTCGGCGGTGTCGGGTCCGTGGCCGACGACGGTGCCGACGAGCAGCGGCCGCACGGTGGTCTCCGCGGACCCGGCGCCCGGCTCGGAGACGTAGGGGCGGATGCGCAGCGGGTGGAAGCCCTCGGCCGCGGCCAGGTCGGCGGCGCGCTCGGCGGACCGCTCGGCCGCCCTGACCTCGCCGCCGTCCTCCGCGCTGCCGTACGGCTCGTAGGGGTGGTACGGCTCGAACGGGTCATGGCCCGGCGCCGCGGGCCCGGACGCCGGGGCGTCCCGCGGTACGGGCGGCATGCTCGGCCGCGCCTGCTCCTCCGGCTGCTCCGGCGTCACTGGATTCCCCTCCCGCCGTCGTCCCCGTCCCCCGCGCGCCCGCGGATGTCCTCCGCTTGGGCGTTCGCACGTTCATCAGATCGTGGTGATTATGCCGACACCTCTTGCCCGCGCACAGCCGGTCCCCCCACGGACCGTCGCTCATACCAGGCCATAACCGTACAAACGATGGGAATATGAAGGGTCGAATGTCGACATGGCCCGCCCGCACACCCTGGGAGCGGGCCGCGGGACGCACCCGGGACCGGCCGACACGGGAGGAGCCGCTCATGGCCCAGGACACCAGCACCGCCGCGGGGCCGGCCGCCGCGGGACCGGGCGGGCAGCACGACCGGCGGACGGTGCGCCTCGCCATCGGCGCGCTCGCGCTCGGGCTGCTGCTGGCCTCGCTCGACCAGACCATCGTCTCCACGGCGCTGCCGACCATCGTCAGCGACCTGGGCGGCATCGACCATCTGTCGTGGGTGGTCACCGCCTATCTGCTGGCCTCCACCGCGGCCACCCCGCTGTGGGGCAAGCTCGGCGACATGTACGGCAGGAAGCGGCTCTTCCAGACCGTCATCGTGATCTTCCTGATCGGCTCCGCGCTGTGCGGCATCGCCCAGAACATGGCCGAGCTGATCGCCTTCCGGGCGCTCCAGGGCCTAGGCGGCGGGGGGTTGATCGCGCTGTCCATGGCGATCGTCGGCGACATCGTGCCGCCCCGCGAACGCGGCCGCTACCAGGGCGTGTTCGGCGCGGTGTTCGGCGCGAGCAGCGTGCTCGGGCCGCTGCTCGGCGGGGTCTTCACCGAACAGCTCTCCTGGCGCTGGGTGTTCTACATCAACCTGCCGATCGGCGCCGTCGCGCTCGCCGTCATCGCCGCCGTGCTGCACATCCCTGCGCGCAGGACCGAGCACCGCATCGACTACCTCGGGATGGCGACCGTCGCAGCGGCCGCGACCTGCCTGGTGCTGGTCACCTCGCTCGGCGGCACGACCTGGGCGTGGTCCTCGCCGGGCATCGTCGGCCTCGCCGTCGCCGGGGTGCTGCTGGTCCTGGCGTTCGTGCTGATCGAGCGGCGGGTCCAGGAGCCGGTGCTGCCGCCGCGGCTGTTCCGCGGCCGCACCTTCGTGCTGTGCGCCGGGATGTCCTTCATCATCGGCTTCGCGATGTTCGGCGCGCTCACCTACCTCCCGACGTTCCTGCAGATCGTGCACGGCTACTCGCCGACGCTCTCCGGCGTCCACATGATCCCGATGGTCGTCGGCCTGCTGATCTCCTCGACCGCCTCCGGGCAGATCGTCAGCCGCACCGGGCACTACAAGGTGTTCCCGATCACCGGCACCGCCGTCACCATCGTGGGCCTGATCCTGCTGCACCAGCTCGACGAGCACACCGCGGTGTGGGTGATGAGCGTGTTCTTCCTGGTCTTCGGCCTCGGTCTCGGCCTGGTGATGCAGGTGCTGATCCTCGCGGTGCAGAACTCGGTCGGCTACGAGGACCTGGGCTCGGCCACCTCGGGCACCACCTTCTTCCGGTCCATCGGCGCGTCCTTCGGTGTGTCCATCTTCGGCACGGTCTTCGCCAACCAGCTTTCGGACAAGCTCGGTTCCGCGCTGCGCGGCCTCAAGCTGCCGCCCGGCGTCGACCCCGCAGAGCTGCGCTCCGACCCCACCGCGGTGGCCCGGCTGCCGGAGGCGGTCAAGGAGCCGGTGCGGCACGCCTTCTCGACCTCGATCACCACGGTCTTCCTGTGGGCTGTGCCGGTCGCGGCGGTCGGCTTCGTCCTGGCCTGGTTCCTCAAGGAGCAGCCGCTGCGCGGCTCGGTGACGGTGCCGGACGCCAACGAGACCTACGTCGCGAATCCGGTGGAGCGCTCCTCGCTCGACGAGATCGCCCGCTGCCTGTCGCTGCTGGGGAGCCGCGAGGCCCGGCGCGACCTCTACACCCGGATCACCGTGCTGTCCGGCGTGGACGTCCATCCGGCCACCAGCTGGCTGCTGTTGAAGCTCGCCCACGCCGGCCGGACCGATCCGGTGGAGCTGGGCGAGCGGAGCACCGTGCCGTCGGCGGTCATCGAGTCCGCCGCGGTCGAGGCGGAGTCCCTCGGCTACGCCCGCAGGGAGGGCAACCCGCTGGTGCTCACCGAGAGCGGGCAGGCGCTCGCCGGCCGGCTGACCGAGGCCAGACGCAGCGTCCTGGCCGGACTGCTCGGCGACTGGGACCCTCGACAGCACTCCGAACTGGCCGCGCTGGTCAACAAGTTGAGCGACGAGTTGTGCGGCGGCGACACCGACCGCCCGCAGCGCCGCGCCGCCGAGCGGACCGGCTCCACCCGCGCCGGCCATACCGCGACCTGACCGCCGGCCGCACCGCGTTCCGACCGCCGGGCCGGCCCGACCCGCGGGACGCGGGCGGAGTTTGGCGTGCGCGGCGGCGGCAAGGCGAGGTGCAGGAAGTGGAGAGACGGGAGGCACGTCATGTCCACAGGTGCGGTCCTGGCCCTCGCCGCCGTGCTCGTGATCGCGGCGGTCATCGCTGCGTTCACGCTGATCCACGACAGCGGAGGCGGCCGGCTCAGACGAAGGTTCGGCCCCGAGTACGAGCGCACGCTGGCCCGCCACGACGGCGACGACAGGGCGACGCGCGAGGAGCTGACCGAACGCGTCAGGAAGTACGGCGCCCTCGAACGGCGCCCGCTGGACCCTGGGAGCCGGGAGCGGTACGAGCTGCGGTGGCAGGCGGTCCAGGGGCGGTTCGTCGACGAGCCGGCGGCCGCGGTCGGCGAGGCCGACCGGCTGATCGGCGGCCTCGCCGCCGAGCGCGGCTTCCCCGCCGCCGGCTCGGACGAGCACTTCGACGCGCTCTCGGTGCACCACCCGCACCCGGTCCAGGGCTACCGCCAGGCCCACGCGCTGGCCGACCACGCCGGCGCCGGCGGCCGCCGGGCCACCGAGGACCTGCGCAGGGCGCTGGTCGCCGCCCGCGGCCTGTTCGACGAGCTGCTGGGCTCCGCCGCCGGGACCGCCGGGATCGCCGCGACCTCCGAGCCCGCCGGGGCCTCCGATGCCGCAGCGCGGACCCGCCCCGAGCCGTCCCGCGGGACGGACGCCGACGCCGGGAGCGACGCCGGCGCCGACGGCTCCGCGGACCGCGACGACGCGGACCCCCACGGCTTCACGGACCCCGAGGCCGCGCAGGACGGCGACGCCCGGCCCCGGCGTACCCCACTCGCCGCCCGCTTCGCCCCGCTCGCCGCCGCCCGCAAGCCCCGCTGACGGGCGGCCGGCGGCGCAGGCGTCGCCGGGGCGAAGCTCGGTGCGCGGATCGGCGCAAGGGTCAGCGCGAGCACCGGCGCGCGGATCGGCGCAAGGAGAGCCGGCGGCCCGAAGGCCGCCCTGGTCGTGGTCCCGCCCCCCTCAGGGGCGGGACGCCCGTGTTCCGCCCGTCCCGACCTTGATGACCTGGAGGAAACGCGCGAGATCCTGGCGTGTCGTCGTCAGGACCACCGCCGGGTTGTCGCTTTCCCGGAGCAGGACCGCGCCCCGGTGTGCGGTCAGCTCGACGCACTCGCCCTGCTCCTGCGAGTACGTGGACTTCTGCCAAATCAGGGGCGCGGTCATGGCCGGTGCCTTTCAGAGGTCTCTGGAGATGCTGTGGATGAATTCACGGGACCGGGCGCGGTCCAGAGCCACCTCCGCGAGGGTGTCGTACAGGACGCGGTAGTTGGCCAGGTGCGGCGCCGCGTGCAGGAAGCTGATCCCGTGGGCCGAGTCGATCTGCACGGTGTCGAGGGGGCGCACGGGTCCGCTCGCGTAGAGCATCGCGTGGCCGGAGCCGATGTGCCCGTCCGCGGCGAACGGGATGACGCGCACGCTTATGTGCGGCAGGTGGCTCAGCTCCTGGATGTGCTCCAGTTGCGCCTGCGCCACCTTGCCGCCACCGAACCGCATGCGCAGCGCGGCCTCGTGGACCAGCGCCTCGTACGGCGGTGCGGCGTCCCGGTAGAGGACGCCTGAGCGTTCCAGCCGCTGTGCCACCCGCGCCTCGAGCTCGTTCTCGGGGAGCGGGGGGATGGCGTAGCCGAAGACGGTGCGGGTGTAGTCCTCGGTCTGGAACACGCCGGGGATGTGGGTGATCTGAATGGTCCTCAAGTGCGCCGCGTGGTGTTCGAGTTCGGCGACGTCCAGGAGCGCGGCCGGCACCACGCCCCGGTAGGTCTCCCACCAGCCCTTGCGACCCTGGCCGTTGGCCATCGCCACGAGCGCGTCGATGAGCGCCGTGTCCCCGCACTCGTAGAACGCGGCGAGCCTGCGTAACCGCTCCTCGCTGACGCCGAGCCTGCCGGCCTCGATGTGGCTCACCTTGGCCGGGTCGGTGCCGAGCAGCCGCGCGGTGTCGCGGGCGGTGATGCCCGCCGCCTCCCGCATTTTCCGCAGCTCCGCACCGAGGCGCTCCTGGCGGGCGGTTGCGGTGCTTCTGAGCGGCATGGTGTCCCTTCTTGATGGTGGTTCCGAGTCTGCCGTTCCGCTCTCGCGGGGTCCAGATCGTTTCTGGAAATTCCGGAGACAATGTTGCAGAGGGGCACTATTGCCCCATAACGCCTTCTCTGGCAGAGCGTACGCCGACAGTCAACTCCCGTGTGCGCAGAGGTGGTTGCGCAGGCCCACTGGTTATCACGGGTCGGCCCGGGAAGCGCAGTCGCCGGCCGCGGGCCGGTCCGGCTGCGGCCGCCGGTGCGTTCTGCACGGCCACGAGGTGACATCGGTGACTTCTGCCGCCACGCGGTTGCGTGTGACTCTCATTCCGTCGCCATCCGAGGGGGATAGATGGACAACCGGTACGAGGCTTTCTGTCTGGTCGACCGCTTCTTCTACGAAAGCCTCGACCGGTTCTCCGCGCCGTCAGGAGCCGACGCGGCGCAACAGGCCGGAAAGGCCGGCGAAACGGCCGGCGAAACGGCCGGCGGGGGACCGCGGTTCGAGACCGCGGGGCGCGAGGTGCCGCCCGGCTGGCGCACCCTGCGCAACGGCGACTGGCTGCACGTCGACCCGCCGTCCGGTCCCGACGCCTATCCCGCGCAGGGCTGGAAGATCCACGTGTCGGCCGGACTCGGGAACGCCGACAAGGTCGCCGCGAAAGTCTGGGACTACTGCGTTCCGCGGGGAATCCCGTTCAAGTTCGTGCCGGGACCGCAATTGCTGCACCTGCGCAATTCGAAATACGCCGGGCGGGACACCAGCGGGAAGTTCGTCACCGTCTATCCGGCCGACGAGGGCCGGCTGCGGGTCGTCCTCGAAGAACTCGGCGAACTCCTCGACGGGGAGCCGGGACCGTACATCCTCACCGACCTGCGGTGGCGGCGCGGCCCGCTGTACGTGCGCTACGGCGCCTTCGCCAAGCGGTACTGCGTCGGGCCGCACGGCACCCTCGTGCCCGCCGTCGAGGACGGCGCCGGGCGGCTGGTTCCCGACGACAGGTCGCCGGCGTTCCACGTCCCGGCGTGGGTGACGCTGCCCGGTTTCCTGCAGCCGCACCTCGACGCGCGCAACGCCACGACGGTGGCCGAACTGCCCTACCGCATCGACAAGGCCCTCCACTTCTCCAACGGCGGCGGCGTGTACGCCGGCACCGACAGCAGGACCGGCGAGCGGGTCGTGCTCAAGGAGGGCAGGCCGCTGGCCGGCCTCGCCTCCGACGGCGCCGACGCGGTGGCCCGGCTGGAACGTGAACGCGACGCGCTGCTGCGGCTGTCCGGCCTCGGCGTCGCCCCCGAGGTCAGGGACTGGTTCACGGTGGACGACCACCGCTTCCTGGTGATGGACTTCGTGCCGGGCAAGCCGCTCAACTCCTTCTTCGCGCGCCGCCACCCGCTGCTCACCCCCGACCCCGACCCGGCGGCCGTGGCCGAGTACACCCGGTGGGCGCTGCGCATCCACGAGGGCGTGGAGAAGGCGGTGGCCGCGGTGCACTCGCGCGGGATCGCCTTCAACGACCTGCACATGTTCAACATCATGGTCGCCCCCGACGAGGAGACCGTCTCCCTGCTCGACTTCGAGGCGGCCGCCCCGGTCTCCGAGGACGCCCGCCAGTCGGTGGCGCACCCCGGCTTCGTCGCCCCACGGGACTGCCGGGGCGCCGACGTCGACCGCTACGCCCTGGCGTGCCTGCGGCTCGCGCTCTTCCTGCCGGTCACCACCCTGCTCGCGATCGACCGGGCGAAGGCCGCCCACCTCGCCGAGGTGATCGCGGCGGAGTTCCCGGTGCCGCGCGACTTCCTGGCGGAGGCGGTCCGCGAGATCACCCGCGACCACTCGGCCCCACCGCCCACCTCCCCGCCCGAAGGCGCCGCGCCGGGCGCCACCGCCCCCAGGGCCTCCGCGTCGTCCGCCGTCGGCGGCGGCTCCGCGGGAGCCGTGCGCGGCAGCCGGCTGCCGGCCGAGCCGGCGGACTGGCCGGCCGCGCGGGACTCGATGGCCGAGGCGATCCTCGCCTCGGCGACCCCCGGGCGCGAGGACCGGCTGTACCCCGGGGACATCACCCAGTTCTCCGAGGGCGGCGGGCTCGGCATCGCCCACGGTGCGGCCGGCGTCCTCTACGCCTTCGAGCAGGCCGGGCTGCCGCGCCACGAGGCCGGCGAGCGCTGGCTGCTCGACCGGACCGAGCGGCCGGTCAACGGCACCCCGCTCGGCCTGTACGACGGCGTCGCCGGCGTCGCGTACGTGCTGGACCTGCTCGGCCACTCCGAGCGGGCGCTCGGGCTGATCCGCACGCTGCTCGCCGAGCACTGGCAGCGGCTCGCCTCCGACCTGTCCGGCGGCCTCGCCGGGATCGGGCTGGTCCTCGACCACCTCGCGCACACCACCGGCGAGAGCGACCTGCGCGAACGGGCCCTGGAAGCGGCCGGCATCGTCGCAGGACGCCTGGCCACCGCCCGGCAGGGCGACTCCGGCGGCCGCCGCAGGGCCGGCCTGATGCGCGGCGCGACCGGCCCCGCGCTGCTCTTCCTGCGGCTGTACGAGCGGACCGGCGCGCCCGAACTGCTCGACCACGCGGCCGCCGCGCTGCGCACCGACCTCGACGCGTGCGTGCGCACCGCCAGCGGCGCGCTGGAGGTCGACGAGGGGTGGCGCACCATGCCGTACCTCGGCGACGGCAGCGCGGGCCTCGGCCTGGTCCTCGACGACCACCTCGGCCTCGCCCCGCACGGCCCGCACACCGCCGGCTTCGAGGAGGCGCGGGCCGCGATCGTCCGGGCCGCCACCTCGCGGCTGTACGCGCAGCCGGGGCTCCTCGCCGGCCGGGCCGGGATGGTCCTGCACCTCGCCCGCACGACCGCCCCCGGCGTGCCGGACGGCGCGCTCGCCGCGCAGATCGGCGCGCTCGGCTGGTACGGCATGGACTACGCCGGCGGCCTCGCCTTCCCCGGCAACCAGATGATGCGGCTGTCCATGGACCTCGCCACCGGCACCGCCGGCTGCCTGCTGGCGCTCGCCTCGGCCGGCGGCGCCGGGGCCCGGCTGCCCTTCCTCCCGCCGCCCCCGCGGCGGCCCACAGACCCGGCCCCGGTCGCGTGAGACCGGAGCCGTGCACCATCCCGCTCCCATCGAAAGGACATGTCATGGCGCTTCTCGACCTGCAGAACCTGGACACCGACGAGGGCAACCACCCCGCGGTCGCCGGGAGCTCGCTCAGCCTGATCGGCTGCATCAGCTCGGTCAGCTTCCTCGTCTGTCTCTGACTCCGCCGGTGACGGCGGGACCGCAGGGCCATGCCCGCCCGGCCCTGCGGTCTCCGCCCGGAGACGTCCGGGCGGGGCCCGCCCGCCGTGCCCAGCCCCTGCCCCGGTCGCGCGCCTCGCGGTGCGCGGCCGGGGCGCCCTTCCCCCGGCGCGGCCCCGTGTCGCGCCCCGACGCTTCCGGTGGAGGAATCCAGCATGGCGGTGACCACGGCCACCGGGGACCGCGTGCTCGTCGAGGCGGCGCGGCGCAGCCCCGTCCGGCTCACCGTGCTCGCCGTCCTCGCCCTGGCCGGCACCGGCCTCGCGCTCGCCCTGCCGGCCGCCCTCGGCCACACCCTCGACCTGCTGCTGCGCGGCCGCCCGGCCGGCGGCTGGGTCGCGCTGTGCGCGGCGACCGTCACCGGCCAGGTGCTGGTCGGCGCGGCCGCCGACGTGCTGGGCGCGACCACCACCGCGGCCGTCACCGCGGGGCTGCGGCGGCGGGCCGTGCGGCACGTGCTCGCCGCGGGACCGCCCGCGGTCACCGACGGCGCGGGCGACCTCGTCACCCGGCTGGTCGGCAACGCCGCCGACGCGGCAGCCGCCCCCGCCGCCGCGGCCGCGCTGCCCGCGACGCTCGCGGGACCCCTGGGCGGAGTCGTCGCCCTCGGGCTCACCGACCCCTGGCTCGCCGTGGCGTTCCTCGCCGGCGCGCCTCTTCTCGTGCTGCTGGTACGGAGTTTCGCCCGCGCGTCGTCCGACAGCATCACCCGCTACCAGGACGCGCAGGGCCGGATCGCCGCCCGGTTCGTCGACGCGCTGGGCGGCGCCCGCACCATCGACGCGGCCCGCAGCTGGGACCGCGAGCAGGCCCGGGTGCTGCGGCCGCTGGCCGAACTCTCCTTCCAGGGACGCCGGATGTGGCGGGTGCAGGGCCGCGCCACCGCGCAGGCCGCGGTGCTGGTGCCGCTGCTCCAGATCACCGTGCTCGCCGTCGGCGGACTGCGGCTCGCCCAGGGCGCGATCAGCGTCGGCGACCTCCTCGCCGCCTCCCGCTACGCGCTGCTCGCCGCGGGCATCGGCATGGTCGTCGGGCAGTTGGCGGGGCTGGTCCGCGGGCGCGCCGCGGCCCGGCGGCTGGCCGCGGTGCTGGCGGCGCCCGCGCCGGCCCACGGCGACCGGGAGCTGCCCGCGGACGGGCCGGGCACGCTGGAGCTGCGCGGCGTCAGCGTGGTGCGCGACGGCGTGACCGTGCTGGACCGGGTCGACCTGACGGTGCCGGGCGGGACGTGCGTGGCCGTGGTCGGCCGCTCCGGGGCGGGCAAGTCCGTGCTGGCGGCGCTGGCCGGCCGGCTCCGCGACCCCGACGCCGGCACGGTGCTGCTCGACGGCCGCCCGCTGCCGTCGCTGAGCCGCGCCGCGCTGCGCGACGCGGTCTCCTACGCCTTCGAACGGCCGGTGCTGCTCGGCGACACCGTCGGCGACGCGATCGGGTTCGGCCCGCGCCCGGCGCCCCCGGAGGCGACCGCGGCGGCGGCCGGCGCGGCCGGCGCGGACACCTTCGTACGGCTGCTGCCCGGCGGCTACGGCACGCTCCGCGCGGCGGCCCCGCTGTCCGGCGGCGAGACCCAACGGCTGGGCCTGGCACGGGCGTTCGCCCGGCCCGGACGGCTGCTGGTGCTCGACGACGCCACCTCCAGCCTGGACACCGTCACCGAACTCCACGTCGCCCGCGCCCTGCTGACCGGCCACGCGACCCGCACCCGGCTGCTCACCACCCACCGCGCGACCACCGCGGCCCGCGCCGACCTCGTCGTCTGGCTCGACGCAGGCCGGGTCCGGGCGGCCGCCCCGCACGCGGCGCTGTGGGCCGACCCGGCGTACCGCGCGCTGTTCGCCCCGGCGGCGGAGCGGCCCGACGCGCCGGAGGAGGTGCGGGGGCGTGGGTGAGCTCCGCGGATACCTGTGGGAGCGCCGGGCCGCGCTGGGGGTGCTGGCGCTGTGGTCGGTGCTGGAGGCCGCGCAGACCTTCCTCGGCGGGTACGCGCCCGCCCGCGCACTGGACGACGGGTTCCTGCGCGGCCGGACGGCGGTGGGCGCGGGCTGGCTCGCGCTGGCCGCGGCGGCCGTGCCGGTCGGCGCCTACGGCACCGCGCGGGTCTTCCGGGCGCTTGCCGACGTGGTCGAACCGCTGCGGGACCTGCTCGTCACCCGGGTGGTGCGGCGCGGGCTGCGCGGCGAGGGCGACCCGCCGGCCGCGGTGTCCCGGCTGACCCACCAGGTGGAGATCGCCCGCGACGCCTTCGGCGGCCTCGTCCTGGTGCTGCGCTCCTTCGTGTTCACCGCGGCCGGCGCCCTCGCCGGCATGGCCGCGCTGGCCCCGGTGCTGCTGCTGTTCGTCGTGGTGCCGCTCGCCGCCGGCATCGCCCTGTTCACGGCCGCGCTGCGCCCGCTGGCCCGCCGCCAGCACCGCGCGCTCGCCGCGGACGAGGCGCTCGCCGCCGAACTCGGCTCGCTCGCCGCGGGGTTGCGCGACATCACCGCCTGCGGCGCCGAGCAGCCGATGACCGTCCGCGCGGACGCCCGTATCCAGGCCGGCGCCGACACGGCCACGGCACTGGCCCGTTGGGGCGCGGCACGGTCCGCGGCCCTCGCGGTCGGCGGCCAACTGCCGGTCGTGCTGCTGCTGGTGGCCGGTCCCTGGCTGCTCTCCACCCACCGGGTCACCCCCGGCGCGCTGCTGGGGGCGCTCGCCTACCTGACGCAGTCCGTCCAGCCCGCCCTGCAGAGCCTCGTGCACACCCTCAGCGTCACCGGCAGCCGCCTCGGCGTCGTCCTGGACCGCGTCAACGGCCCGGACGCCGGCCGCGTCCCGGCGCCGCGTCCCGCGGAGCCCGCCGCCGCGGCGCCGGGCGTCGCGCTCGAACTGCGCGGCGTCACCTTCGGATACGGGCCAGGCGCGCTGCCGGTGCTGCGCGACCTGGACCTGCGGGTCCCGGTGGGCGAGCACCTGGCGGTGGTCGGCCCGAGCGGCATCGGCAAGTCGACGCTCGCCGGGCTGGCCGCCGGGACGCTGGCCCCCGGCGCGGGCACCGTACGCACCGCAGGGCCGCCTGCGCTGGTCCCGCAGGAGGCGTACGTCTTCCGCGGCTCGGTCGGCGAGAACCTCCGCTACCTGCGGCCCGAGGCGCCCGAGGCACCGGCGGACGCCGAGGTGCTGGCCGCGGCGGACGCGGTCGGCGCCGGCCGGCTGGTCGCGGCGCTCGGCGGCCTCGACGCGGAGGTCGACCCGGGCGCGCTGTCCGCGGGGGAGCGCCAACTGCTCGCCCTGGCCCGCACCTACCTCTCCCCGGCCGGCCTGGTGCTGCTCGACGAGGCCACCTGCCACCTCGACCCGGCCGCCGAGGCCGCCGCCGAGGCGGCCTTCGCGGCACGCCCCGGCGGGACCCTCGTGGTGATCGCGCACCGGATCAGCTCCGCGCTGCGCGCGGACCGGGTCCTCGTCCTCGACGGCACCCACGCGGTGTGCGGCACCCACCGCGACCTGCCGTCGCGCTCCGCCCTCTACCGCGACCTGGCCGGCAACTGGACCGACGGCGCGGCCCCGTCCGGCGGCCCACCGGCGGCGGCCGCAGAACCGGCCGCGGACACCTCACACCCAGCCGGCGACCTGGGAGATCCGTATGGCGTCGACCCGGTTGCGCGCGCCGGTCTTGCGGGTGATCGCGGCCAGGTAGTTGCGCACCGTGCCGTTGCTCAGGTGGAGGTCGCGGGCGATCTCGGTGACGGACGCCCCCTCGGCGCTGAGTGACAGGACGCTCAACTCGCGCCGGGTCAGCGGCATGTCCGCCGCCTGGAGGAACTCCATCGCCAGCGACTCGTCGACGAACCGTTTCCCCTGGGCCGCCTGGCGCACCGCGGCGGGCAGCCGGTCGGGCGAGCGGTCCTTGTTCACGAAGCCGAGGGCCTGCGCCTCGTAGGCCCGTCTGACGTTCCCCGGCTTCCCGCCACCGGTGAGCACCACCAGCGCGCCGGACGACCCGTCGCCCGCCGCGAACGCCCCTGAACGTTCGCGCCAGCCCGGACAGTCCGCGTCGACCACCCGCACATGCGGGTCCAACGACCGGGCGGCCTCACCCGCCTGCGGCCACCCGGCGTCCGCCACCTCGAAGTCCGACTCCCTCCTCAGCAGCGCGGCCAGTGCCGACCGCAGCAGATAGGTGTCGTGAGCCACCAGTACGCGTATCACTGTTGCCACTCCCTCGCGTCGTCCCCGTCGTGCTCGTCATCGCCCGCGGCAAGGCTGCTCCCGTGCGGCCTGCGGGCGTACGCGACCCCCCGGCGGCGGCGCGATCCCATTCCTACCCGGGCAATCCGACGGCAGGGTGGTCAAAACCGGCCAAGCGGGAGCATTCGGCGCCCCGTTGGAGGCTCCGGGGCGCGCGCCGCACCCGCGCACGCTCGCTCGTACGGGCGAGTGCCCCGGCGGGCGTGCGGTTCGGCCCTGCCCGGCCGGGGTCAGTCCAGCAGCCGGGACGCGGTCCTGATGTCCTGCCTGACCTGCGCGACCGTGGCGCGGCCCGACAGCCAGGCGACGAGCGTCGCGTGCCAGGTGTGCTCGATCACCCGTACGGCCGACAGCTGCCGGGCGTCGGGGCCGTCCGGCAGATCCATCGCGTCCACGATGATCGTGGTGGTCAGCCGGGACACCGTGTCGACCTCGGCGCTCACCGAGCGGTCCGCGAAGATCAGCGCGCGGACCATCGCGTCGGCGAGCTGCGGCTCGCGCTGCAGCCCGCGGAAGGCCCGCAGCAACGTCTCGGCGACCCGCTCGGAGGGCGCGGTGGCGGCCGGCGGCCGCTGCCGCAGCGCCTCGTGCAGCAGGGCCAGCTGGTCCTCCATGGTGGCGACCAGCAGGTGGATCTTGGAGGGGAAGTACCGGTAGAGGGTGCCGAGGGCGACCCCTGAGGACTCCGCGACCTCCCGCATCTGCACCGCGTCGAAGCCGCCGCCGCAGGCGAGCGTGGTGCTCGCGGCCAGGATCCGGCGCCGCCTGGCCTCCTGCCGCTCGGTGAGCGGCAGCGGCGACGGCCTGGCCTCGGCGGACTTCGCGCCGGGGGACGACGCCGGGCCCGTAGCCGTGTGCTCCATCGCGTGCCGCCCGCCCTTCGCCGTCACCGGGATGCCCGCGCCGCCCGCGCCGCGCGGCGCGCGCCCGGCCCCGCCCTGTGTGCATGATGGCAGGCGGGTGCCGTGCTGCGAATCACCCGGTGGGAGCCGCGAGGACCGTGCGGCGGCCGGTGGATTCCCGTTCTGTACCATCGAGTCTGAAACTTGTTCTAGATTAGCGCGACCGGTTACGCTCCGGCTCAATCGCAGGCACGAAGGGGGCCGGAGTGACCTCACAGGCCAGGCCGCTACGGATCGCGCTGCTCACCTACAAGGGCAACCCCTTCTGCGGCGGCCAGGGCGTGTACGTGCGCCACCTGTCCCGTGAGCTGGCCGCGCTCGGCCACCGCGTCGAGGTGATCGGCGCGCAGCCCTACCCCGTGCTGGACGCGGTCGGTGAAGGCGTCACGCTCACCGAACTGCCGAGCCTGGACCTCTACCGGCAGCCGGACCCCTTCCGCACCCCGACCCGCGGGGAGTACCGCGACTGGGTCGACGCGCTGGAGGTCGCCACCATGTGGACCGGCGGCTTCCCCGAGCCGCTCACCTTCAGCCTGCGCGCCCGCCGCCATCTCGCCGCCCGGCGCGCCGACTTCGACGTCGTGCACGACAACCAGACGCTCGGCTACGGGCTGCTCGGCCTCGGCCTGCCGCTGGTCACCACGATCCACCACCCGATCACCGTGGACCGGCGGCTGGAGCTGTCCGCCGCGCAGGACTGGAAGCGCCGGCTGTCGGTGCGCCGGTGGTACGGGTTCACGCAGATGCAGAAGCGGGTCGCCCGGCGGCTACCGTCGGTGCTGACCGTGTCCGGTTCCTCCCGCGACGAGATCATCGAGGACCTGGGCGTGCTGCCGCAGCGCATCCACACGGTGCCGATCGGCGCGGACACGCGGCTCTTCTCGCCCGACCCCTCGGTGCCCGAGGTGCCCGGCCGGATCGTCACCACCTCCAGCGCCGACGTGCCGCTCAAGGGCCTGGTCTTCCTCGTCGAGGCGCTCGCCAAGCTGCGCACCCGGCGGCCCGAGGCCCACCTCGTCGTGGTCGGCAAGCGGCCCGAGAAGGGCCCGGTCGCCGAGGCCGTCACCGCCTTCGGGCTGGAGGACGCCGTCACCTTCGTCAAGGGCATCTCCGACGCCGAACTGGTCGACCTGATCCGCAGCGCGGAAGCGGCCTGCGTGCCCTCGCTCTACGAGGGCTTCTCGCTGCCCGCGGCCGAGGCCATGGCCACCGGCACCGCACTGGTCGCCACCACCGGCGGCGCGATCCCGGAGGTCGCCGGTCCTGACGGCGAGACCTGCCTGGCGGTGCCGCCGGGCGACGCGGGCGCGCTGGCACGGGCGCTGGACCGGGTGCTCGGCGACGCCGCACTGCGGCGCCGGCTGGCCGCCGCCGGCCGGGCCCGCATCCTCGCCCGCTTCACCTGGGCGCGCGCCGCCCAGGCCACCGCCGAGCACTACCGCGAGGCCGTCGCGGCGCAACGCCTCGCGCGCGCGGGCGCGAAGCCGGGGCGGGCCGCGCCGACACAGACCGCGCCGACACAGGACAGGGCAGCGCAGGACAGGGCAGTGCAGGGCGGGCCCGCGGGGGACGCCCGGACCGTTGAGGCACCCGGCGCGGCCGGGAGTGTGGGGAGCAATCGCTGATGCTGACCGTCGACTTCACCCGTTTTCCGCTCGCCGCGGGCGACCGCGTGCTGGACCTCGGCTGCGGTGGCGGGCGGCACGCCTTCGAGTGCTACCGGCGCGGCGCCCGGGTGGTCGCCGTCGACCGCAACGGCGAGGAGATCCGCGAGGTCGCCAAGTGGTTCGCGGCGATGAAGGAGGCGGGGGAGGCCCCGGCGGGGGCGTCGGCCGTCGCGATGGAGGGCGACGCGCTCCACCTGCCGTTCCCCGACGAGAGCTTCGACGTCGTCATCATCTCCGAGGTGATGGAGCACATCCCCGACGACAAGGGCGTGCTCGCCGAGATGGTCCGGGTGCTGCGCCCCGGCGGCCGCATCGCCGTCACCGTGCCGCGCTACGGCCCGGAGAAGGTCTGCTGGGCGCTCTCCGACGCCTACCACGAGGTCGAGGGCGGCCACATCCGCATCTACAAGGCGGACCAGCTCCTCGACCGGATGCGTGAAGCGGGCCTGAAGCCGTACGGCACCCACCACGCGCACGGCCTGCACGCGCCGTACTGGTGGATCAAGTGCGCGGTGGGCGTGGACAACGACCGGGCGCTGCCGGTGAAGCTCTACCACAAGCTGCTGGTGTGGGACATCATGAAGAAGCCGCTGGCCACGCGGCTGGCCGAGCAGGCGCTGAACCCGCTGATCGGCAAGAGCTTCGTGGCGTACGCGACCAAGCCGCAACTGCCCCGCCTCGACGGGCCGGCCGACGCGCCGGCGCCGGACGAGACCGTGGCCGACGCCGCGGGTCCGGCCAAGTGACGTCGCTGGGCCGCGGACAGGGCCGTACCGAACGGCTCGTGCTGCCGGGCGTGCTCACCGCGGAACAGGCCGTCGCGACCGTCGCCGCGGTCGCCGCCGTGCAGCGCACCGACGGCGCGATCCCGTGGTTCCGCGGCCACCACCTCGACCCGTGGGACCACGTCGAGTCGGCGATGGCGCTGGACGCGGCAGGGGAGCACGAGCGCGCGGAGGCCGCCTACGACTGGCTGGCCCGCCACCAGAACCCGGACGGGTCCTGGTACGCCGGGTACCAGGACGGGGAGGCGCTGCAACCCACCGACCTCGGCCGCGAGTCCAACTTCTGCGCCTACGTGGCGGTCGGCGTCTGGCACCACTATCTGGCCACCGGCGACGACACGTTCGCGGACCGCATGTGGCCGGTGGTGCACGCGGCCGTGGAGTTCGTGGTGGCGCTCCAGCAGCCCGGCGGGCAGATCGGCTGGAAGCGCGAGGCCGACGGCACGCCGGTCGCCGACGCGCTGCTCACCGGCGGCTCCTCGGTCCACCAAGCGCTGCGCTGCGCGCTGGCCCTGGCCGAGCACCGCGAGGAGCCGCAGCCGGACTGGGAGTTGGCGACCGGCGCGCTGGGCCACGCGGTGGCCGAGCACCCGGAGCGGTTCCTGGACAAGAGCCGCTACTCGATGGACTGGTACTACCCGGTGCTGTCCGGCTCGGTGCGCGGCCCGCGCGGGGTGCGGCGGATCGACGCGGGCTGGGACCGGTTCGTGGTGCCGGGCCTCGGCGTGCGCTGCGTGGCGCCCAACCCGTGGGTCACCGGCGGCGAGAGCGCCGAACTCGCCCTCGCCCTGTGGGCGGTGGGCGAGTCCGACCGTGCCGTGCGCATCCTCGCCGACATGCAGCACCTGCGCGCCGAGGACGGCCTCTACTGGACCGGGTACGTCTACGACGACAAGGCCGTCTGGCCGGTCGAGCGGACCGCGTGGACCGCGGCGGCGCTGCTGCTCGCGGTGGCCGCACTCGGGGGGGACGAGGCGACCACCGCGGTCTTCGGGGCGGAGCGGCTGCCCGGGGGACTGGCGCCGGGCTGCTGCTGAGAGCGAGGCACGGCGGCCTCGGGCGAAGCGCGCGTCTGCCGTCAGGCGCGGTTGACCCGGCCCGCGATCGCGTGGCCGATCAGCAGGTAGACCACGGCGGGCAGACCGTAGTTGAGCACCGTGCGCCACTTGTCGTTGTCAGGTGTGAACAGGTTGCGCGACCAGCCCGAGAGCCAGTTCGCGGAGTGATGGACCCAGTCGACCAGGTCGTTCGCCCGGTTGGCGTCCAGCAGGGCGAACAGGATCCACAGGATCAGTATCAGTGCAGCGATGTCTGCGGCGATCAGGATGATCACCGCGGCGGGGTTACCGCCATACCGTCTGGCCATGACCACCGCCTTGCCCCACTACGGTGGTTGAAACTTGCTTTCGATTCGACAAGAAAAGGCGGCACCTCCGACCATGTCCCTGCTCGACCACGAGCGCTACTGCGCGGCCATCACCGACGAGACCGCCCTGCTGCGCGACACCGTGCGCGGCGCGGACCTGACCCGTACCGTGCCGACCTGCCCCGACTGGACGATCGGCCGACTCGCGGTGCACGTCGGCCAGGCGCACCGCTGGGTGGAGGCGATGGTCCGCGACCGGGCCGCGGAGGAACTGCCCGACGACGCCGAGCACATCGCCGACTACGAGCCGGCGGCTGGCGCCGACGCCCTCGACGCCTGGCTCGCGGACGGCGCGGACAAGCTCGCCGGCGCCCTGCGCACGGCCGGCGCCGAGCAGCCGATGTGGAGTTGGGCCCGGCCGCAGAACGCCGGCTTCTGGGCGCGCCGGATGGCCATGGAGACCGTCGTGCACCGCGCCGACGCGGCCATCGCCGCCGAGCGCCCGTACGACCCGGCGCCGGAGCTTGCCGCCGACGCACTCGACGAGTGGTTCGAGCTGGCCACCGACCCCGACGCGGTCGCCGAGGACCCCCGGGCGCGCGAACTCTTGGGCTCCGGGCAGACGTTGCACCTGCACGCCACCGACGTGCCGGGCGCGGAGTGGCTGATCGTCCGCGACCCCGACCGGCTGCGCTGGAGCCGCACCCACGCCAAGGCCGACATGGCCCTGCGCGCGACCCTCACCGACCTGCTCCTGGTCCTCCAGCGCCGCCTGTCGCCGGACAGCCCGCGGCTGGAGATCATCGGTGAACGCGCGCTGCTCGACCACTGGCTGGCGCGCACCGCCTTCGGCGCCTCCGCCGAGGACGAGACGGTCTGACCCCGCCGGTCCGCCCCGCGGACCCGCAAACGGCGGTGGGCCGCCCCCGAACTCGGGGGCGGCCCACCGCCGTCGCGTCGTGCGCCGCGGGTCAGCCGCGCTGGATGCCGCTGCTGTCCTGGAGCAGGCCGCGGCGGCCGTCCTGGGTCTGCGCGATCAGCGAGGGGCCGCGCTGGTCGACGGCCAGGTACCAGGTGCCGGGGGTGAGTTCGGCGATCTGGCCGCCCGCGCCGTCCTCGGCGAACAGCGGGCGCGGCACCGGGACGGCGAACCAGAAGGCGCTGAACTCCGCGGCGGGCGCGGCCGCCTGGGCCGCGGCGGGCTGCGCGGCGGCGCCGTACGGAGCGGCGCCGCCCTGCGCGTAGCCGGGGTCGACGGACTGCGCGCCGCCCGGGTAGCCGTAGCCGGCCTGCTGCGGCGCGGCGCCGTACGGCTGCGCACCGCCGACCCCGTACGGCTGCTGCTGGGCGGGCTTCGGGGCCCCCATCAGCGGGGCCTTGAGCGCCGGGAGGCGGTCGGACAGCGGGGCCGCCACGGCGATGGCGAGGCCGAAGATCAGCGTCAGCCAGTTGCCGGCGCCCTTGTCGTACCCGGTCGGACTGACGAAGAGGGTCGACCACACGGCCGTCCAGCCCACGAAGATCGAGAGCGCCACGGCCCACTGCGGAAGGCTCAGTCCCAGCAGCTGGCGGCCGGCGAACTGGCCCGAGCGCGCCACAAGCACCGCCGCCGCGGCGGCGAGGGCGGCGAGCGTCACCGACGGCAATATCGGGAAGAAGTCCGAGTGCCACAGGTTGCGCGAGGCGCTGCCGAGTTCGGTACTGACGCTGTAGAACGGCAGGAACGAAGCGATCAGGAGCAGCACCGCTGCTCCGATCACCGCGCCGTCTCCTCGGGTCAGGGAGCGGATGTTCACGTCAGGTCCTGTCCTTTGTCAGTTCGGTTCGTTCGGTCGTGCTGGCCGTACTCAGCCGTACGTGTCGTACCGGCATCGGGTGGTTCCGGGCGGTGCCCCATGGTACGGGTGTGATCATGACCGGGGGGCGGGGCAGGGGCATTGCTGCACGATCCATACCGGACCGCGACAGCCCCGTCACCTCTTCCCTTCCAGGAAGGCGGTGAGCCCGTCGGCGATGCCCTGGGCAGCGTGCTGCCGCCAGGCGGCGTCCGTCAACGAGGCGGCGTCGTGCGCGTTGCGCATGTTGCCGCACTCGATGAACACCTTGGGCACGGTGGAGAGGTTGAGGCCGCCGAGGTCGCTGCGGACGGTCAACCCGCTGCCGCCGCCCACGTAGTTCGCGAACGGCTCCTTGGTCGCCGCGGCGAAGTGCGACCGCAGCGTGGTGGCGAGCAGCAGCGAAGGTCCGGCGATGGCGCGGGTGTCGGCGATGCCGGCGTGCAGCGACTTGGGCGCGATCACGTGGAAGCCGCGGTCGGCGGCCGGAGCGCCGTCCGCATGGATGGACAGCGCCGCGTCGGCGTGCGCCTTGTCGCCGATCCAGGCACGCTCGTTGACGCAGGGGCCGTACGGCCGGTCGCCGTCGTAGGTCAGCGTGACCTTCGCGCCGCGCGCCCGCAGGATCGCCCGCACCCGGCGGGTGACGTCGAGGGTGTAGGACGCCTCGGCGTAGCCCGCGTTGGTCTCGGTGCCGGTGGTGTCGCACTCCTTGCGGGCGTTGCCGACGTCCACGAGCTTGTCGATCTCGGCGGTGTGCTTGGCGTTGCCGAGGTTGTGGCCGGGGTCGAGCACGACGACCTCGCCCGCCAGCGGAGGCGTTCCAGCAGGATGCGTGCCGGTGCCGGTGCCGGTCACGGGGCCGCTGCTCGCGGAGTGCGTCGCGCCGGGTGTGCTTCCGGCGGCGCGCGAGGCGCCTGCGCCGGAGTCCACGTCGTGGTCCACACCGGAGTCCACGCGGGTGTCGGCGCCGGTACGGCTCGCCCCGTTCGCCCCGTCCGCGCCCGGCGCGGCCGCGGCGGACGAGCCGGTGGCCGAGCATCCCGCGAGGCAGACCGCGGCCAGCGCGCCCACTGCCGTCATGGCGATGGCGGCTGCACCGCCCCGGCCGCCCCCGCGTGACTCGTTGCTGAACACGCCCGCGACTCTATAGGCCGGGTACGCCGCCCCGCACGGCCACGGTCCGGTTCGTCCCGTTGCGGGCGGCCGACCCGCCCGCGTCCCGCACGGCCGGTCACGCACCGCGACCGGACCCGGCCCCCCGCCGGCGCCCCCGACCGCGCCCCGGCGTCGCGGTCACACGGCGAGCACGCCCGGCTCGCGGCGCAGCACCCGCAGCGAGCCGGTCACCGACACCTCGGCGAACGCCCCGCTCTCCAGCGCCCGCCGGTAGATCCGGTACGGTGCCTGGCCGCCGTCCGCCGGATCGGGGAACACGTCGTGGACGACCAGCAGTCCGCCCTCGGCGAGCAGCGGGGCCCAGCCCTCGTAGTCGGCGGCGGCGTGCTCGTCGGTGTGGCCGCCGTCCACGAACACCAGCCCGAGCGGCTGCCGCCACAACCGTGCGACCTGCGGCGACCGGCCGACCACCGCGATCACGCTGTCCTCCAGCCCGGCCGCGTACAGCGTCCTGCGGAAGGCGGGCAGGGTGTCCATCCGCCCTACCGCCGGGTCGACGAGCGAGGTGTCGTGGTACTCCCAGCCCGGCTGCTGCTCCTCGCTGCCGCGGTGGTGGTCGACGGTCACCACGACGGTGCCCGCGCCGCGTGCCGCGTCGGCCAGCAGGATCGTGGAACGCCCGCAGTACGTGCCGACTTCGAGCAGCGGCAGCCCGAGGCCCGCCGCGGCCTCCTTGGCGGCGGCGTGCAGCGCGAGCCCCTCGTCGAGCGGCATGAACCCCTTGGCGGCCTCGAAGGCGGCGAGCACGTCGGTCATGCGCCCACCCTACGAGGGCCGCCGCCCGCCCCCGCGCCGCCGCCGCTCCGACCGGGAGCGACCGTACGGGCGACCCCGGTCCACGGTCCTAGGACCCCTGTCCGCCGAAATGCCGATGCCCCGGCGGAGGTCCGCGGGGCAGCATGGGGGGATGAGCGAACTCGTCGGGCAGCGCGCACGGACCGGACGCGGCGGCGGCAGGTCCGCGCCGCCCGCATGGGCGGTGCTGCTCGCGGTGTGCGCCGGGCAGTTCCTCGTCGTGCTCGACGTGTCGGTGGTCAACGTCGCGCTGCCGTCGGTCCGCGCCGACCTCGGCCTCGGCGAGACCGGCCAGCAGTGGGTGGTCAACGCCTACGCACTGACCTTCGCCGGCTTCCTGCTGCTCGGCGGCCGGGCGGCGGACCTCTTCGGCCGCAAGGCCGTCTTCCTCACCGGGCTGGGCCTGTTCACCGCCGCGAGCCTGGCCGGCGGCCTCGCGCAGGACCCGTGGATGCTGATCACCGCCCGCGCGGTGCAGGGCCTCGGCTCGGCCGTGCTCGCCCCGACGACGCTGACGATCCTCACCACCTCCTTCCCCGAAGGCCCCCTGCGGACCCGGGCGATCGGCACCTGGACCGCGGTCGGCGCCGGCGGCGGCGCGGCGGGCGGCCTGGTCGGCGGCCTGCTCACCGACTACGCGTCCTGGCGCTGGGTACTGCTGGTCAACGTGCCCATCGGCGTGCTCGTACTGGGCGGCGCCGCCTACTTCCTCACCGAGAGCCGCGTCGGCGGCGCCCGCCGCCTCGACGTCCCCGGTGCGCTCCTGGTCACCGGCGGCGTCTCGGCCCTGGCGTACGGCATCGCGGAGAGCGAGTCGCACGGCTGGTCCTCCGGGTACTCGGCGCTGCCGCTGGCCGGCGGCGCGCTGCTGCTCGCGGTGTTCACCGTGGTGGAGGCCCGTACCCGCCAACCCCTCATGCCGCTGCGGCTGTTCAGAATCCGCTCGGTGTCGGCGGCCAACTCCGTGCTGCTCGCCACCGGCGCGGCCACCTTCACCACCTGGTACTTCCTGTCGCTCTACATGCAGAACGTGCTGCACTACAGCCCGGTGAGGGCAGGACTCGGCTTCCTGCCGCACACCCTCGCCATCATCGCCGGGTCCAAGCTCGCGCCGCGCCTGATGGGGCGCGTGGACGCGCGGCTGATCGGCGCGGCCGGCGGGCTGGCCGGCGCGGCCGGGCTGATCTGGCAGAGCCACCTGTCCGTCCACGGCGGCTATCTGGGGTCGATCGCCGGGCCCGGCGTCGTCACCATGTTCGGTGCCGGCCTGCTCATGACGCCGATCGCCGCGGCGGCGACCTCCGGGGTGGCGATGGGGGAGCAGGGGCTGGTCTCGGGACTCCTCAACACCTCACGCCAGTTGGGCGGTGCGCTCGGCCTCACCGTGCTGGCGACGGCGGCCGTCAGCCGGGCCGCCGAGCGGTCCCACCAGGGGGCCGCGCCGCTCACCGCCCTCACCGCCGGCTACGCCAGGGGATTCCTCCTCGGCGGTGTCATCCTCGCGGTGGGCACCTGCCTCATCGCGCTGCTGCCCAGGCCCGCCGCCCGCCCGGCCTGACGCCCCGGACGCCCCCGGCCGGGGTGGGTAGGGTGGCCGGATGAGCGGAGCGGCGCCCGGGGCGCGGTCGGGCGGCGTGATCCGCGTGCTGCTGGCCGAGGACCAGGGGATGATGCGCGGCGCGCTGGCCCTCCTGCTCGGCCTGGAGGACGACATCGAAGTGGTCGCGCAGATCGCGGCCGGCGACCGGATCGTCGACGAAGCGCTCGCCGTCCGGCCGGACATCGCGCTGCTCGACATCGAACTCCCCGGCCGCAGCGGGCTGGACGCCGCCGCCGAACTGCGCGACAGGCTGCCCGGCTGCCGGGTGCTGATACTCACCACGTTCGGGCGCCCCGGGTATCTGCGCCGCGCGATGGAGGCCGGCGCGGCGGGGTTCCTCGTCAAGGACGGCCCGGTGGAGGAGCTCGCCGACGCGATGCGGAAGGTGCTGCGCGGTGAGCGGGTGATCGACCCGGCGCTGGCCGCCGCGGCCCTCAGTGCGGGGCCGAGCCCCTTGACCGCCCGCGAGCAGGATGTTCTCAACGCGGCGGCGGACGGGGCCACCGTGGCCGACATCGCGGCGCGGGTCTTTCTCTCCGAGTCCACCGTCCGCAACTATCTCTCTGCCGCGATCGGCAAGACCGGGACGCGCAACCGTATGGAAGCGGTGCGCGCCGCGCGGCAGAACGGCTGGCTCTGACCCCTCCGCTGCGCGGACCTCCCCCCGCCCCACCGCGCGCCGAGCCCATTCCCCGGGCTGCGCCCGGACCGCGGTGGGTGTTGCGCCGCACCGGGGGCGCGGGCAACCGGCCGCCGGTCGGTGGTCCGTCTGCGACGGGAGTTGCCCCTTCGGGCCGGTGGCGGCGTGCAGCCGTCGTGGTGGCTGGTCGCGCCGTTCCCCGCGCCCCTGAAAAACCCGGGCTGCGCCCGGACCGCGGTGGGCGGTGCGCCGCACCGGGGGCGCGGGGAACTGCGCGGGCAACCGGCCGCCGGTCGGTGGTCCGGTCGGCGACCGCAACAGCCCCTTCGGGCCGGTGGCGTCGTGCAGCCGTCGTGGTGGCTGGTCGCGCCGTTCCTCGCGCCCCCTCAAAACGGGCTCGCGCCCAGCGCACCGCTCGCGCCCAGCGCAGCGTCAGGGCTCGTCGAAGGGGAGGGTGGCCGTGACGTGGAAGCCGCCGGCGGGGGCCGGGCCGGAGGCGAGGGAGCCGCCGGCGGCGGCGAGCCGCTCGGTGAGGCCGCGCAACCCGGTGCCGGCGCGCCCCTCGACGGCGGCCACGGCGGCCGGGCCGCCACCGTTGTCGGTGATGGCGAGATGCGCCCGCCCCCCACCGGTACTCAGCTCGATCACCGCCCGCGTCGCGCCGCTGTGGCGCACCACGTTGGTGACGCCCTCCCGCACCACCCAGCCGAGCAGCGCCTCGGCCTGCGGGGAGAGCGGCGGCCCCGACTCCTGGACGACGACGTCGATGTCGGAGGCGGTGAGCGCCGAGCGCGCCCGGTCCAGCTCGGTGGACAGGCTGCCCTCGCGGTAGCCGGTGACCGCCTCGCGGATCTCGGTGAGCGCCTGGCGCCCGACCGACTCGATGTCGGCGACCTGGGCGAGCGCCGCGTCCAGATCGCGCGGCGCGAGCCGGCGCGCGGCCTCGGACTTCACCACGATCACCGACATGGTGTGCCCGAGCAGGTCGTGCAGGTCGCGGGAGAACCGCATCCGCTCCTGCGCCACCGCCGAGCGCGCCAGCTCCTGCCGGGTGGCCTTGAGCTGGGCCACCGCGTGGAAGAGCGTGATGATCACCGAGACGACGAGCCCGGACAGGAAGGTGCCGTACGCCAGGCTCGCGGTGGCCCAGAACCCCTCGTGGTGCAGGCTCGCGATGGTGCCGGCAGCCGCGCTCAGCGGCGTGAGCATCAGCCCGAGGTGCTGCCGGCTGCGCGACACGCTGCCGACGCAGAGCGAGACCAGCACGAACAGCAGCATGAAGTTGCCGCCGTAGCCGACGGCCAGCGCGAGCGTGGTCACCGCCAGGACGCACAGCAGCCGGAACGGCAACGCGCCCGCGCCCCGCTTCTTGCTGAACGCGGCCCGGACGGTGGCCACGTACAGCACGCAGAAGAGCGCGAGGCCGGCCGCGGCCGGCCAGGGGTGTGCGACCTCGCCCTGGACGATGTCGGAGGCCGGCCCGACGGCCATCAGCAGCCACGGGATCAGCGCCCCGCCGTCGGGGCCCTTCAGCCGCTCGATCTCCTCGTCGAAGTCCGCGGGGCCGCGCCGCCACCACGATCTGTCGCAGGCATCCTTCTCGCTGCTCACACCGGCCCCCGTTCGGTACGTGTCCGCACCGGCGGGCACGGTGTCGAAGACCACGGCGCTCACGCGGTGCGCGCGCTCGCGCGGTACGCCAGAACAGCGTAGCCAGCGAAGACGGCCAGCCATCCGGCCAGCACCGCCACCGTACCGAGGCCGGGGGCACGGTTGTCCAGGATGCTCCACCCGAGGTCGCCGTAGCGGGCGGTGGGGGTCCAGCGGGAGAGCGCGGCGAGCCAGTGCGGGAAGGCCTCGGCGGGGATCCACAGGCCGCCGGCCACCGACAGGCCCATCATGCAGGCGGTGTTGGCGACGGAGGTGGTCTGCCCGGTGAGCCCGTAGCCGTTGCCGAGGCCCAGCAGGGTGAAGGGCAGGGTGCCCAGCCACAGCAGCACCGCGGTGGCCGCCCACTGCCACGCCGCCAGCCGTACCCCGTCGGCGAGCGCCCCGGCGGTGAGCACCGCGACGATCGCGGGGAGCACGGTGACCGAGGCGGTCAGCGCCCGCCCGGTCACCACCTGGAGCGGGCTGAGCGGGGTGACCCGCAGCTGCCGCAGCCAGCCGTGGCCCTTGTCCTCCGCGACGCCGCCGCCGACCGCGAGGGCCGCGCCGAGCGCGCCGTACGCGGCCATGCCGACCATCGAGTAGCGCGCGTAGCCGGCCCTGTCCTGGGCGTCGGTGATGCCGAGGTTGGTGAAGAGCAGGTACATCGCCAGCGGCATGACGGCGCCCATGACCACGAAGCCGCCGTCGCGCAGGGTGCGGCGGACCTCCAGAGCGACGTACCGCGGCAGCGGGCGGCCGAGGCCCGCGGGTCGGACGGCGGCGCGCGCGGAACCGGGGTGCGGGGCGCGGGCGGTGGGGGTGGGCGCGCTCATCGGGAGACCTCCAGGTGCGGCGCGGCGGAGCCGGCCGCCCCGCCCGCGGCCGCCCCGCCCGCCGGCTCCCCGCTCGGTGGCCCCTCGCCCTGCGGCCGGGTGCCCGCGGTCAGCGTGAGGAAAGCGTCCTCCAGGCTGGCCGGCGTCACCGCGAGGCGGCGGACGCGGTCGGTGGCGGCGAGCGCCACCACGGTGGCGTCGGAGTCGCCGGTGCGCAGCACCGCGCGGTCGCCGCGGATCTCCACGGCGGTCACGCCGGGCAGCGAGCGCAGCCCCTCGCTGCCCCGGCCGGCCAGGTCGAAGGAGACCAGGGTGCCGCCGACCCGCTGCTTGATCTGCTCGCCGGTGCCGTCGGCGACGGCCCGGCCGCGGTCGACCACCACGACGCGGTCGGCGTTCTCGTCCGCCTCCTCCAGGTAATGGGTGGAGAAGAGCACGGTGTTGCCGCGCGCCGCGTAGCCGCGCATCGACCGCCAGAAGGCGCGCCGCGCCTCCACGTCCAGCGCCGCGGTCGGCTCGTCCAGCACGATCAGCGCCGGGTTGCCGGTGACGGCGAGCGCGAACCGCAGCCGCTGCGCCTGCCCGCCGGACAGCTTGTCGACCCTGCGGGCGGCGAGTTCGGCGATGCCCGCGAGGGCGAGCGCCTCGGCCGGCCGCATCGGCAGCGGGTACGTGGAGGCGACGAACGCGGTCAGCTCCCCGACGGTGACCCGCGGGATCGGCCGCGCGTCCTGGAGCATCGCGCCGACCAGACCCGCGGCGACCGCGGCGTGCGGCGGCCCGCCGAACAGCTCCACGCGGCCCGCGTCCGGCTCGTCCAGGCCGAGCAGCAGGTTGATCGCGGTGGACTTGCCCGCGCCGTTGCGGCCGAGCAGCGCGAGGGTCTCGCCCGCGGCGAGCGTGAGGTCGAGGCCGTCCAGCGCCGGGACGGCGCCGAACTTCTTGCGGACCTGCGCCAGCCGGACCGCGTTCGAGGGGGTCGCCATGACGACGACGCTACGACCGCGCGCGTACCGCCCGGCAGAGCGGAAAGTCCCCGGGCCGCCGGGACAAAAGTCCCGGCCCCCGCGCGCCTCGGGGCGGGCGGGGGCCGGTGGGCTGCGCGACCGGGTCCCGGTCAGTTCTCCTGCGGGCGGCGGTGCTTGCCGTGCGGGGCCGAGGTGTCGTTCTCCTCCGCCGATGCCTGCCCGCGGTGGCGTCCCGCGGCGTCGTGGTCCGCGTGACGGGTCGTGTTCGCTTCGGACATGTGGTGCTCTCCCCGTGATGACCGGTGACAGATGAACGTGGAGCGCGGCGCACCGGCGTACGCCGACAACGCGCGAGATGGGGTCGACCCGTTCCGCGACCAGGCCACAGGGGCGCCGGTCACACCGGGTGCCCGGGATGCGCGACTTCGGTGAGTCTACTGAAGGAGCCTGCGCCGCGATCACCCGAACGCCCGGCGTGTCGCCGCTGATGCAGAGCCGATACACGCCTGATACGGGACGTGCCCACCGCCCTCACAACAGCCCCGCCCGCACCCCTCCCACCAGCCGCGGCCACCGCAACGGGCCATGCCCGCAACGGAGTTGGACCGCGACCGGCGCTGCCCGCGCGGCGGGACTCGCCCGCGACCGGACTGCGCCCCACCGGACTGTGCGCGACCGGACTGTGCGCGACCGGTCCGGGCCCCACTGGTCTGGGCTCAACTTGTCTCGGCCCAGCTGGACACCGGTCAACTGGACTGGCGTCACCGGCCGTTGGTCAACCACTGGGTGCGACACGCCCGTTGCCCACCTGCCCGTCGCACAAGGCGACTACGCCGAGCCGGACCATGCCCCGCCGGACCACCCGGACCCGGCGGCCGTCGCCGGCAGCGGCGCCTGCTGGAGCGGCAGCACGGCCAGCGGCCTCCGCACCGGCTTCAGGCGCCGCGGCTCCTTCACCCGCCGCGGTCCCGACCGGGACCCCGGCTGCGGCGCGGGCCGTGGCGGGGCGATCGCGAGCGGGGCCGGCGCATGGAGCGGGGGCAGCCCGTACGCCGTCAGCCCGCAGTCCCGCGCGACCGCGTACGGCAGCCGCAGGTCGCCGCCGGGCAGCCACAGGCCGGCCGCGCCCAGCCAGCCGGGCGGCGAGCTGCGCCAGTGCACGCGGCGCTCGCCCGGCCGCCACAGCGCGAGCGACTCAGCGCCGCCCGGCACCTCGGCGCGCAGCGCGACCACCGTGGACTCGGGGGACAGTATCTGGCCGGGCTGCGCGGCCACCGGCGTCAGCTGGGTGCCCCGCACCGCCAGCGCGTCGGGGAAGCGGACCGGGCGGTTGCCGCCGAGCACCCCCCAGCCGATCCTGGCCTCGCCGGTCGCGTCGCTGCGCAGCACCAGCAGCCCGCTGTCGGGTTCGGCCAGCAGCAGCCGGTCGTCGCTGTCCTCGGTGATCTGCAGCAGCGGGCTGACCGCGCCGGTGTGCAGGTCGGCGACGACCGCCTTGGTCCGGCCGTCCAGCGCGCGGTCCAGCGCCAGCAGCCGTCCTGAGCGGTCCAGCCACACCCCGCCGGTGCAGCGGCCGCCGACGGTGATCACCCGCTCGGGGACACCCGCGGAGCCGCCGTGCACCCGCCACACCACCGTCCTGCCGTCCGCGCCCGCGTCCTCGTAGCCGAGGGCGAAGGCGTCCGGTGCGGCGGGCGCGGGCGGCAGCAGCCGCAGCTCGGCGCCCGGCAGCGAACCGGCCGGGACCTCGCCGGTGCCGGCCCCGCTGGGGTAGAGCAGCACCAGGTCGTGCCGCTGCCCGACGCGGCGGGCGGCCAGCACCCGGCCGTCGCGCAGCGGCGCCACCGCGGTCCCGGCCTCCTCGGGCTGCGGACCGGGCAGCGGCACCGCGTACGGCTCCGGGCCGTCCAGCGTCCACCGCTCGGCGAACCACGCGGCGCCCGTCCCGCCGCCGCCCGTCCCGGCGCCCTGGGTCCCGTCGTCGGCCGCGGCCTGCGCGAGGCAGGCCGCGTACGCGCCGTCGGCGGTGATCGTGAACCCGGTCCTGCGCAGCACCCTGCGGGTGGCCTCGGGCACCTCGGCCGGCCCCCGCGCGGCCGGGGGCTCGAGGCCGTCCCCGTACAGCTCCTCGTACGGGTCGGGGGGCGGGGCCGGGTACCGGTCGGCGGCGTCCCCCGGAGCGGGGTGGGCCCGCGGGGCCGGGCGGGCCGGGTGGGCCGGGTTGTCCGGGGGGATCGAGGGGGCCCCGGACGGGGTCCGGGCGGGATCGGTCGGGACTCCGTCCTGGGACGGGTCCGCGGTGTCGGCGCTGGCAGTCATGTCGGTCGTCCACCTCCGGCACAGGAACGTACTTTTCGTACTTCCTGACGATCAACGCGAGCGCGGGCGTTTCACACGTAAGGGTGCGGGTTCCACCGATTCCGCCGCGCGCGCGGGGCAGGTGTGCTCCTGCCTCGCGGGGAGCGTTCCGCGCACGGCGGGAGGACGGGGGGCGGAGCGCCGCGGGACCGGGGCCCGGCGGGCTCGACGGGGGCCCTCCGCGGCCAGGTAACCTTCCTTCCGTGCCCACTGTCCGCGACGTCGTCGCCGCCCTCGACGCCCTCTGGCCGCCGGAGCTCGCCGAGTCCTGGGACGCGGTCGGCCTGGTCTGCGGAGATCCGGCCGCCGAGGTCTCGCGGGTGCTCTTCGCCGTCGACCCGGTGCAGCAGGTCGTCGACGAGGCGGTCCGCATCGGAGCGGACCTGCTGGTCACCCACCACCCGCTCTACCTGCGCGGCACCACCACGGTCGCGCCGACCGGCCCGGCCGGCTTCAAGGGCCGGGTCGTGCACGACCTGATCCGGGCCGGCGCCGCCCTGCTCGTCGCGCACACCAACGCCGACCGCGCCGACCCGGGTGTCTCCGACGCCCTCGCCGCCGCCGTGGACCTGCGGGTCCTCGGGCCGCTGGTGCCCGACCCCGCCGACCCCGCGGGACGCCGCGGCCTCGGCCGGATCTGCGAGCCGCTGGTGCCGCTGACCCTCGCCGAGTTCGCCGCGCGGGCCGCGCACGGCCTGCCGCGCACCGCCGCCGGGCTGCGGATCGCCGGCGACCCCGACACCACCGTCCGTACCGTCGCGGTCTGCGGCGGATCGGGCGACAGCCTCTTCGACGAGGTCAGGGCGGCCGGGGTGGACGCCTATCTGACCGCGGACCTGCGGCACCACCCGGCCTCCGAGGCCCGCCAGGTCGGCGCGCCCGCGCTGGTCGACGCCGCGCACTGGGCCACCGAGTGGCCGTGGTGCGAACAGGCCGCCGGCCAGCTCGACGCGATCTCCGACCGGCACGGGTGGGCGCTGCGCACCCATGTCTCGCGTGCGGTCACCGACCCGTGGACGATCCACGCGCCCTCCACGTCCCCGTCTGTCCCTTCTTCTTCAGGAGCCCCCCGCTGAACGCCGAGCCCGCCGACCAGATCCGACTCCTCGAAGTCCAGGCCCTCGACTCGCGTATCGCGCAGCTGGACCACAAGCGCAAGAGCCTGCCCGAGCACGCCGAGCTGGAGCGGCTCGGCGCCGACCTCACCCAGCTGCGCGACCTGCTGGTCGCCGCCCGCACCGAGGACAGCGACACCGGGCGCGAGCAGACCAAGGCCGAGCAGGACGTCGACCAGGTGCGCCAGCGCGCCGTACGGGACCAGCAGCGGCTGGACTCCGGCGCCGTCACCTCGCCGAAGGACCTGGAGAACCTGCAGCGCGAGATCACCTCCCTCGCCAAGCGGCAGTCCGACCTGGAGGACGTCGTCCTGGAGGTCATGGAGCGCCGCGAGGCCGCGCAGCAGCGCGCCACCGAGCTGACCGGCCGGGTCGCGTCCCTGGAGACCAAGGTCGGCGAGGCCGAGCAGCGCAAGACGGCGGCGCTGAGCGGCATCGACGCCGAGGGTTTCACCGCCGCCAAGGAGCGCGAGGTGCTGGCCTCGGCCGTGCCCGACGACCTGCTCAAGCTCTACGACAAGCTGCGCGCGCAGCAGGGCGGCGTCGGCGCGGCCCGGCTCTACCAGAAGCGCTGCGAGGGCTGCCGGCTCGAACTGAACATCACCGAGCTGAACGACCTGCGCGCCGCCCCCGCCGGCACCGTGGTGCGCTGCGAGAACTGCCGCCGCATCCTGGTGCGCACGGCCGACTCGGGGCTGTGAGCACCCCGGGCCCCGCTCACCAGGCCCACCGGACCACGGTGCTGGTGCTGCTGCGGCACGCGGAGAGCACGCTCACCGCGCAGAAGCGATTCTCCGGCAGCGGCGCGAGCGAGGACCCGGAGCTGTCGGAACGCGGCCGCCGGCAGGCCGAGCAGGCCGCGCGCGAACTCGCCGCGCGCGGCGGCGTGCAGGCCGTGGTCAGCTCGCCGCTGGCCCGCTGCCGGCAGACCGCGCAGGCGGCGGCGGACCTGCTCGGTCTGGAAGTGGCGGTCGAACCCGCCCTGCGCGAGGCGGACTTCGGCGACTGGGAGGGGCTGGCCTTCGCCGAGGTACGGGAGCGGCACCCGGCCGAGCTGAACGCCTGGCTCGGCTCGGCGGCCGCCGCGCCCCCGGGCGGCGAGAGCTTCGCCGAGGTCGAGCGGCGGGTCACCGCCTACCGGGACGCGCTGCTGGCCGCGATGCCCGGCCGCACCGTCCTGCTGGTCTCCCACGTCACGCCGGTGAAGACGCTGGCCCGGCTGGCGCTCGGCGCGCCGGTCGAGTCGCTGTTCCGGATGGACCTGGCGCCGGCGTCACTCTCCGAGATCGCCCACTACGAGGACGGCAACGCCTCGCTGCGGTCCCTCAACACCACCTCCCACCTGCGCTGACGTCCCTGCGCTCGTCCCCCGGGTGGCGGTGCCCGCGACACCGGGTGATCCTCATGGGTGTGCGTCCTCGACAGGGCCCGCGCTCCCGCGCACGGCCCGCCCCGGAGGTGCCTCATGCCGACCGGAATCCCGCTGCGCCGCGTGCTGCCGGCGCTCGCCCTCGCCGTCGCCCTGCTGGTGCTCCCGGCCTGCGGCGGCTCCTCGTCCAGCAGCTCCGACGGCGCCGGCGCGCGGCCGATCGCCACCGCCAGCCCGACCACCAGCGCGCAGAAGCAGAAACTCGCCAAGACCCGGTTCGTGGCGAACGCGAGCCTGGCCGCGGGAGCCACGTACCAGTGGATCGTCAAGCCGTACCGCGCCGGGAAGTTCAAGAAGGGCGCGCACCGCCGGACCTTCGCCCTGGTCAAGGCGGGCCTCGCCGGCACCTTCGCCTACAACAGGCTCAAGGCCGCCTCGGAGAACGCCAAGGGCGATCCGACGCTCGCCAAGCTGATGGCGCCGGTGACCGCGGGCATCGCCTCGTTGAAGGACCTGCCGTCCAAGCTGCGCAAGGGAGACGACACCGGCGCGACGGTCGGCACCTTCGACTCCCTGGTCAACCAGGTCAAGAAGGCCGGCGGCGAAGCCGGCGCCGACGTCACGAACAAGGTGCCGGCCCTCAGCGACCTCAGCTGAGGCACTGACTCCTGCCCGTCCGACCGCCGGCCGCAGTGGGGGGCCGGGCGGCCGGGCGGGCAGGACCTCGCCGTCGCCCGGCCGCGCTCCGGACGTCGCCCGCGCGGGCCGTCAGCGGGAACCGCGCGTGCCGCCGGCGGCACGGCGGCCGGCGCGGGTCAGTCCGCCAGCCGTCCCAGCACCGTCCGCATCGCCCGGCGGACCGCCTCGCGGGCCGGCTGCGTGTGGTCGGCCGTCTCGAAGCCGTGCCGGCCGCCGGGCACGTCGATCACGGTGAGGTCGGCCCCGCACCGCGTGGCCTCGGCGGCGAACTCCGCGACGGTCGCGGCGATCTCGGGGCGTTCGCGCTCCACCCTGGTGAGCACGACCGGCAGCCGTCCCGCGCCGCGCACGGCCACCGCCGGGCGGAACCGGGAGTCGCCCCCGTGACCCCAGTTCGGCAGCGGCGCGAGCATCGGGTACGAGAGCGCGACGCAGCGCAGCCAGGGCGGGGGCGCCGCGAGCCAGTCCGCGGCGAGCAGGCCGCCCACGGAGAAGCACCACAGCGCGATCCGGTCGGCGTCGACCAGCGGGTCGGCCCGCACCAGGGCCACC
This sequence comes from Actinacidiphila polyblastidii, assembly GCF_036353415.1. NCBI lineage: Bacteria > Bacillati > Actinomycetota > Actinomycetes > Kitasatosporales > Streptomycetaceae > Actinacidiphila > Actinacidiphila polyblastidii. The sequence continues at coordinate 126,661 of NZ_JAZEWV010000012.1, read as the reverse complement.
GCCTCGGCGACGTCGTCGGCGGCCCGCCCGAAGTCGCCGACGCCGTACAGCCGGTGGTCCAGCGTGACGCCGATCGCGCCGAGGCTCGCCGCGTAGCGGCCGTAGCCGATGAAGGCCGGCCAGTCCCGCGGCGTCGGCCGCAGCTCCGGATGGACCGGGCCGCCGTGCACGAACACCACCGCGGGGCGCGGCTGTTCGGTGGCGGGCCGGTACACGTCGACGCGGCCCAGCCGCTCACGCGGCCGCTGCGCGGGCACGTCCAGCAGGAACTCCGCCAGGTGCGGCGGCGGTTGCCGCGCCGCGGCGGTCATGCGGTGACCCTCGCCCGCCGCGGCGCGCAGCAGCACCTCGGTCAGCCCGCCGGGCGAGGAGAGCATCGGCCAGTGGCCGGTGGCGAGTTCGAAGTAGGTCAGCCGGGGGTCCGCCAGCGGCCGAAAGCGCGGGTCGCCCATCCGGACCAGGGCTTCGACGGTGTCGATGCCGGGGCCGTTGCCGGTGCACAGCACCCCGGTCGCGGGCAGCCGCCCGCCCGCACCGGACAGCCGCAGCGGCTGGGTGAGCGTGCCGGGCGGCTGCGCGGTGGCCTCGTGCGTGAGCCGGGCCAGGGCCTCGGCCGGGACGCCCGCGGTGCTGCCGAGCCGCTGCCAGCCGTCCGGGGAGGGCGGCGCGGGCAGCGGCGCGCCGCCGCTCCCGGCCGCTCCGGGCAGCAGCGCGAGGGCGGTGTCGCCGTCCCCGGCCGGGGCGGTGTCGACGAGGACGAGCCGGGCCACCCGTGCGGGCCGCCGGTCCGCCGCCCCCGCCGCGACGCGCGCGCCGTAGCAGTGCCCCACCAGCACGATGTCCGCCGGGGCCGCCGGGGCCGCCGGGTCCGCCGCACCCCCGCCGTCGGCCGCCGCGGCGGCGTCGATCAGCGCCACCACCTCCTCGACGTGCGCCGCCAGGTCCGTCCCCGGACCGGCCGGCGCGGCGCCCGCACCCAGGCCGGTCAGCGTCACCGGCTCCGCTCGCGCCCCGGCCTCGCGCAGCCGGCCTGCGACGTCCTGCCACACCCAGCCCCCGGTGTGCATCCCCGGCACCAGGAGGTACGTCGTCATGTCGGTCCCCTTCCGCGGCACTTCGCCCACGCCCCTCGCGGGCGGCGCCGCCGGTACCGTAGGAACTCCCCCTGAGGGAGGTTCAAGCCGTGGCAGCCGGCCGTACGCCCCCGGACCGCACGTGGAGCATCGGAGAACTCGCCGAACTCGCGGGCGTGACCGTCAAGACCGTCCGCTTCTACTCCGACCGCGGCCTGCTCCCCGAAGGCCCCCGCAGCTCCGGCGGCCACCGGCGGTACGGCCCGGCGGCGCTGGAGCGGCTGCGCACCGTCCGCTCGCTGCGCGCGCTCGGCCTGCCGCTCCCCGACGTGCGCAGGGTCCTCGACGGCGACGGCACGCTGGAGGACGTCGTGGCGGGGCAGTTGCGGGACGTCGGCTCCCAACTCACCGCGCTGCGCTGGCGCGAGGCCGCGCTGCAGCTGCTCGCGGACTGCGGCCCGCGGGAACGCGCCGAGCGGCTGCGCCTGGTCGGCTCGCTGGCCACGCCGCCGGGCACGGCCGCGCTCGCGCGCTTCTGGCGGTACTGGCTGCCGCCGCGGATGCCCGCCCGGGTGGTGTCGCGCGTCCTCGAACTCACCGTCCCGCAACCGCCGTCCGACCCCACCCCCGCGCAGGTGCTGGCGTTCGCCCGGCTGCACGCCCTCGTCTCCGGCGCGTGCGACGGCGGTGAGCGACCCACGCCCGCGGCGCACCGCCCGGACGGCGGCCACCGGCCCGCGGTGCTCTACGAGGGCCTCGACGAGGCGTACGCGCTGGCCGCGCCGCACCTGCGCGCCGGGCGCGCACCGCGCGAGGGCGACGCGCTCGACTGCTTCGTGGCCGCGTACGCCCGCTCCCGCCGGCTGCCCGACACGCCTGCCTTCCGGGACGAGTTGAGCCGCGTTCTCGCGGCGGACCCCCGGATCGACCGCTACTGGCAGCTCGTCGCCGAACTCAGCGGCCCCGCCCACACCACCCCGGGCGCCGCCCACGACTGGCTCTGCGCCGCCCTCGCCGCCTCGGCCGCCCACCCGGCGTCCTGAGCCGCGCGCGCGGATCGTGCCGACGTGCCACCACCCGTTCGGCGTGGTGGAGTTGGTACGCTCGGGGCGTGACTGAAACGATCACGGCATGAGCGTGCTGCCCGGTGAACTGCGCGACCTGATCGCCTCCGGTCCGATGGCCCATCTCAGCACCGTCAACGCGGACGGCAGTCCCCAGGTCACCGTCATCTGGATCGGCCTGGACGGCGACGACCTGGTCAGCGGCCATATGTCGTACTACACGAAGCTGCGCAACATCGACCGCGACGCGCGGGTCGTGCTGTCGCTCGACGCGCCGCGGGTGCCCGGCCTGCTGATGAACGAATACGCCGTGCTGCGCGCGCGGGCCGCCGTGCAGCGCAGCGACCACGCCTGGGACCTGCTCAACGGCCTGACGAAGGTCTACGTCGGCCCCGACGTGGAGTTCCCCGCCCCGAAGGGGCCCGGCTTCGTGGTGCGCTACAGCATCGAGCAGGTCGGCGGCGTCGGCCCCTGGGCGCCGATCACCCGCTGAACGCCGTGCCGGCCGTGCGCGCCCCGGGCAGGGCGCGGGACGGCCGGCCGCGTCTCAGCTCAGGCAGCCCACGTGGGCGAGCGCCTGCTTCAGCAGGACGCCGTGGCCGCCGGGCATGTCCTGCTGGAGCTCCGGCGAGGACGCCTCCTGCGGGGTGAACCACACCAGGTCCAGGGCGTCCTGCCGGGGCCGGCAGTCGCCGGCCACCGGGACGACGTAGGCCAGCGACACCGCGTGCTGGCGCGGGTCGTGGTAGGGCGTGACGCCCTGCGTCGGGAAGTACTCGGCGATGGTGAAGGGCTGCGGTGAGGCCGGCACCCGGGGCAGCGCCACCGGGCCCAGGTCCTTCTCCAGGTGGCGCAGCAGCGCGTCCCGCACCCGTTCGTGGTGGAGCACCCGGCCCGAGACCAGGGTGCGGCTGACCGTCCCGTCCGGACCGATGCGCAGCAGCAGCCCGAGGTGGGTGACCTCCCCGTTGTCGTCGACCCGCACCGGCACGGCGTCGACGTACAGGATCGGCATGCGTGCGCGGGTCATCTCCAACTCGTCCGAGGAGAGCCAGCCGGGCGTGGTTTCGGTGATGTCGGCCATTGGCGCATGGTACGTGCCGCGCCGGGCGCCGTGCGGGGTCGTCGGCGCACCGTACGCGCCGCGTCACGCGGTGTGCGGACCGAGGAGGCCGGCGAGGCCGATCCGGGCCGGGAACGCGGTGCGGACGCGGTCGCGCATGCGGTCGCTGCGCGTGCCGGCCCTGGCGGGGCGCGGCGGGCGGGGGCGCGGAGGGCTTCAGCCGAAGGCGATCACGTCGCGGCCGCCGCCGCCCTTGCCGAAGGACCCGAGCGCGGCCGGCGCCTCGTCGAGGCCGATCGGGGTGACCTCCGGCAGGATGCCGTGGGCCGCCGAGAACGCCAGGGTGTCGCGCAGGTCGTGCGGCGAGCCGGACGGCGACGCCATGACGTGCAGCCGGTTCAGCACCATCGGCATGGTGGGCAGCGTCAGCGGGTCGGGGCCGTAGCCGCACAGCACGAGGGTGCCGTCGGGGGCCAGCCCGCCCAGGGCCGCCGCGGCGGCCGCGCTGGACGGCGCCGCGTTCAGGATGACGTCCGCGCCGCCGTCCCAGGACCTCAGCGCCTCGGCCGGGTCGGTCTCCTCGGTCGCCACGAACAGCTCCGCGCCGTACGCCTTCGCCCGCTCCTCGCCGCGCCGCGACCGGCCGAGCACCGCGACCCTGGCGCCCATCGCGGCCGCGTACCGGACGGCCAGGGTCCCGACACCGCCCGCGCCGATCACCGCCACCCGGGACCCGGCGGTCGCGCCGGCCCGGCGCAGACCGTTGAACGCGGTGATCCCGGCGCACATCAGCGGCGCCGCCGCCACCGGGTCGAGCCCGGCGGGCAGCGGGGTGACGAAACCCGCCTTGAAGACGGCGTACTCCGCGTAGCCGCCGTCGACGACGATGCCGGTGACGCGCTTGGCGGCGCACAGGATCTGGTCGCCGCGCACGCAGTGGTCGCAGTGCCCGCACGAGTCGTACAGGAACTGCGCGCCGACCGCCGTGCCGACCTCGGGGAAGGAGACGCCGTCGCCGGCCGCGACCACCACGCCGGTCACCTCGTGGCCGGGGATCACCGGGAAGCGGGCGAAGGGGTAGTGGCCGCGCACCAGGTTCAGGTCGGAGAAGCACACGCCGCAGGCGGTGATCCGCACCAGCACCTCGCCGGGGCCGGGCGCCGGCGTTTCGCGGTCGATCAGGGTCAGGGGTGCGTCCACCGCAGTGGCCAGCGCAGCACGCATGTCGTTCGCTCCTCGGTCGGGTGAGCGGCGAACCCCGCTCACCACCACCATCGGCGCCGCCCGGCCCCGGATGAAGAGGGACGTTCACCCTGGGGTCGGCAACCCCCGGGTGAGCGGCTCCCGCCCGGAGGGACGCGACGCATCGTCAAGGAAACCGGTGACTCGGTGCCAAGGCGGCTGTCAGTGCCGCTGGCTAGTGTCGGAGACATCCGCGGAGCCTCGGCCGGGCCGCCGCGTCAGCACTTTCGCGGGACGCGGCGCCGCTCGGGGCGTACGTCCGCCCGCAGGAGAAGAGGACACGATGAAGACGTCGCGAGACAACAACTGGCTCCCCGCCGCGAACCCCTCCGGACCCTCCGGACCCTCCGGACCCTCCGGACCGGCGGGCCCCGCGCGGACCTGACCGGACCGGGCGCGCCCCGCGGCACGCGCGAACGCAGCGTGCCGCGGAGCCCCCGGAGCCGCCCCGGACGAGCGCGCCCGCCGAGCCGGCGGCCCGGCCCGCGCCGACCGCGCGACCGGAACGCGCGCCCTGGGCCGGCTGCCGTGGCCGGGTCCGGGTGACCTCGGCTTCCTGGGCCGCTAACGGCCACCGTGGCCTGGCGGCCGATCTGCTACGCGGCCACCGCGGCCTGGCGGCCGACCTGCTGCGCGGCTGCCGTGGCCTGGCGGCCACCTCGGCTGCCTGCCGGCCACCGTGGCCGTGCACGGGCTGCTGCGGCGGGTGCAGGCCGGCTCCCGGCTCGGCCGCCGCTGCCGCAGCCCGGCAGCCTCAGCCGGGTGCCGGCTACGGCGGTTACGTCGCCGTCGCCACGGCCGGCCACCTGGGCCGCCTGCCGGCTGCCCGGCTCTGCTCCTGCCGCAGGCAACCGCGGCCGCAGGCCGCCTGCCTGCCCGCTACGGCGGCCCGCTCCCCGCCCGTCCGCCGGCTACGCCGGCCGCGCGCCGGCGAGGAGTTCCGCCGCGGCCACGCCGGACGCGGCGGTCGCACCGTGGGTGAAGATCCGGACCGCGCCGGTGCCGGGGTCGTCCGGCAGGCCCATCTCCACCACGATCGCGTCGGGGCGCGCGCCGGTGAGGTCCGCGAGGGCCTGGCCCATCCACTTGTTGCGCGCGGCGTCGCGGACCACGACGACCAGCGGGCGGGCCGCGGCCGGTGCGAGCGCCGACTCGGCCAGCACGTCGGGGCGGTCCGCGAGTTGCCGGTGGTGCACCCGCACGAAGGTGGTGCCGGGCAGCCGCTCGCGCAGCGGCGCCGCGACACCCCACGGGGTCTCCTTGCCGATGGCCAGGTTGGTCGACGGCACCAGCTCCACGACGTGCGGCGCGGCGGCCAGCGGCAGCACGCCGTCCGTAGGGCCGCTGAGCCGCACGGCGCGCCGGGCGGCGGCGTAGCCGATGTCGCCGCCGACCGGGTCGACCGGCACCGAACGGGCCAGCGCGGTCGACCAGTCGGCGAACTCCCGCACCCGCCGCGACGCCTCGGCCAGCCGCTCCTCGGTGAGGTCACCGGCGCGGACGGCGTCGGTGAGCGCGTCGGCGAGCCGGCCGGGCACGTCCTGCCCGGCGCTCTCCCCGCCGACGCACACCGCGTCGGCGCCCGCCGCGACGGCCCGCACGGTGGCTCCGCCGATCCCGTACCGCTGGGTGACCGCGCCCATCTCGATCGCGTCGGTGACGATGAGGCCGTCGAAGCCCAGCTCCTCGCGGAGCAGCCCGCCCAGGATGCGGCTGCTGAGGGTGGCCGGCACCTCGGGGTCGTACGCCGGCACCAGCAGGTGGCCGCTCATCACCGCGCGCACGCCCGCCGCCAGGGCGGCCCGGAACGGCGGCAGCGCCTGGGCGGCGATGGTCTCCAGGTCCGCGTCGTAGCTGGGCAGCCCGTGGTGGGAGTCGACGGCGACGTCGCCGTGCCCGGGGAAGTGCTTGGCGCAGGCGGCCACGCCGCCGGCCTGCAGGCCGCGCACCCAGGCGGCGGCGTGCCGTGCCACCCGGTCGGGCTCGACGCCGAAGGACCTGACGCCGATGATCGGGTTGTCCGGGTTGGAGTTGACGTCCACGCTGGGCGCGTAGTCGAGGGTCACTCCGGCGGCGTGCAGCTGGCGGGCGAGGTCCCGGGAGACCGACTCGGTCAGTTCGGTGTCGTCGACCGCGCCGAGCGCGAAGTTGCCCGGCCGGGTCGAGCCGGTGGCGGACTCGATGCGGGTGACGTCGCCCGCCTCCTCGTCGATCGCGACGATCAACGCCGGGTTCGCCGCGCGCAGTTGCGCGGTCAGCAGGGCGACCTGCTCGGGCGAGACGATGTTGCGGGAGAAGAGCACGACGGACGACAGGCCGTCGCCGATGGCCCGCAGCACCCAGTCCGGCGCCTGCGTGCCGACGAATCCCGGCTGCAGGACGGAGAGCGCGAGTCCTCGCAGCTCGTTGCTTTGCTTGCTGGCGGACATCGACGGGGCCTTTCCCTCAGGGCCGACGCGCTGATCGCACCCGGCGATCATTGGTACGGACCAGCGGATAGTGACCCAGTGAGTTCCGGGGTGTCAAGACAGGATGGCACCTGCTCCGTCACGCAACCCGCCGACCCCGTTGCGTATCTTCCCCCGATGCGCCGTTATTGACGAGAAGTCACCCGCGGTAGGTGGCGGATCGCGTACCGCGACCAATGGCGCGCCTGTGCGCGGCGTGGTCGCTGGCGCACGTCAACTCGCCGTTTGACAGGGCGAGTTGGTCTAGTCCACGTTAGGGACACGCGAGTTGAGCGAGCGACGGCTGTGGCTGGTGCTGCGGCATTGACGCCCGTCGCCGTGCGTGTTCTCTCGCGTCCCGACGACTGCGTGCCCTGCGTGACGCGCCCTGCCGGCACCGTGGTGGCATCGGCTCGAAAGCTGATCCGGAAATCTTGGAGTGACTGCTTTGTTGGCTCCTGACCGCCCTTACCGGGCGTCGTCCGAACTCCCGTACTTCAGCGCGGACGGCGAGACCTATATCGCCAGGAACCCGCTGCGGAGCCTGCGCAAGACACGAAAGCTGCGGGTGCTGTCGGAAGAGGACTTCGCCTTCTGGCAGGAATACGGCTACGTCGTCGTCGAACAGGCGATCCCCGCATTGGCCGCGGAAGAACTGCTCGACTTCGCCTGGGAGTTCCAGGGGCTCGATCCGCACCGGCCGGAAACCTGGTACGAGGAACGGGAGTTCCGTACCGACCTGGACCGCGAACTCCACATCTACGGCTTCGTCGAGGCGTACCACCACCAGCTCATGTGGGACAGCCGGCAGACCCGGAGGGTCTACGACGCCTTCGTCGACGTCTGGGACTGCGAGGAGCTGTGGGTCACCCTCGACCGGCTCAACCTCAACCCGCCGAACGTCGGGAACCGCGACCGCGCGCTCATCGCCCCCACCGAGCGCGGCTTCGACATCCGGCTGCACTGGGACATCGACAGCACCCTCGACGAACTCCCGCAGCGCGTCCAGGGCATCATCGCCCTCAACGACACCAAGCCCGACCAGGGCGGCTTCCAGTGCTCGCCCGAGCTCTTCCACCGGTTCGACCGGTGGAAGGCGCAGGCGCCGGCCGACCGCGACCCGATACGCCCCCGCGTCGACCCGGAGGAGTTCCCCGTGGTGCGGCCCGACCTCAGGGCGGGCGACCTGCTGATCTGGAACGGCGCCCTGGCGCACGGCGTCGCGCCCAACGTCTCGCTGGACGGGGTGCGGGCCGCGCAGTACCTGTCGATGATGCCCGCGCTGGAGTCCCACCGCGAACTGCGGCGCTCCCGCGTCGAGTCGTGGCGCACGCTGAGCACCCCCGAGTGGAACGCGACGCTCGTCGGCGACGCCCGGCGGCACGAGTCGCTGCGCTACGGCCCCGCCACGCTCACCGACCTCGGCGCGAAGCTGCTGGGCTCGCGGTCCTGGCACGAGCAGGACGCCCAGCCCACCGACGGCGCCAGCCCCTCCGACCAGGCGCCCGGAGCGTAGCGATGCGCCGAATCTGCCTCGCCCTGCCCACCAACCGCCCCTGCACTCCGGCGATCTCCGCCACCCACCGCGAAGCCCTGTACGCCGCACAGCACTTCGGCGTCGAGGTGCACCTGCTGATCCTCGACTCCAGCGACGCGTTCGCGTACCGGCAGCACGCGGCGGCCGTCCGTGAGCTGCCGGCCGCGCCGGGAGTCACCACGCACCACCTCGACGAGGCCGCGCAGCGGGAGTTCCTGTACGAGGTCATCGACCGGTCGGGGGCGGACAAGCCCGGACTGATGCTGGACCTCATGCTGCCCTCGGCGCTCTCCTACGGCGCCTGCACCAACCGCGCCTTCCTGTTCGCGGCGGCGCTCGGCTGCGCGTCCGTGCACCGACGGGACTCCGACAGCACCTACCAGGCCGCCGCGCCCGGCGGCGAGCCGGTCTTCCCGGTCCACCACGAACTGCGCACGCTCGGCAGCACCGCGGGCGAGGCCGCCGCCGCCGTCTCAGCGCTCGACCTGGACGCCCGGCACACCGGCAAACCCGTCTCGATGGTGGGCAGTTCGTTCATCGGTGAGATGTCGGTGGACATCGAGGAGATGTACCGGCTCGACCCCGAGACCTACTACGAGGTGGTGGGTCTGTGGGCGCCGTTCGACTGGCCGGCCGCCCGCAAGCGCGAGTTCGCCGGCGACTCCTTCCGCGGCGCGGGCCAGGAGCCGTTCACCGCCGACCACTCGACGCTGACGCTGGTCGATCCCATGCGGGTCGACATGTGCAACATCGCCTTCCACGGCGTGCACGAGTCGGTGCCGCTGCCGCCGGCCACCGACACCATCGGCAGCGACTACTTCCTGATCCACCTGGTGCACGACGCGACCCTGCCCGCCGTGCTGCACAACCGGAACATCGTCAACCACTACACCCCCGAGCGCCGGACCGACCCGGGGTTCATGGCCTACCACCTGCGGTTCGCGAAGTTCTTCCTGTCGATGCACTACCTGAACTTCGTCTACGAGCGGATGGAGCGGGCGGGGGAGTCGCTGCTCGACGACCGCCACCGGGTGCGGGGCGGCGCGATCGTCGACCTGCTCTGGGAGAGCAGCCGGCTCGACCCCGCGCAGAACGTGCGGCGGCTGGACGTCCTCGACCGCGCCTACCGCCGGCTCGGCGGCCGGTACGCCGAGTTCGCCGACCGGCTCGCCGCCGGCCGGGAACGGCTGATCGACGAGGCCCGGCGGGACGTCGAGGACTTCGCGCTGCTCACCGAGGCATGGCCGGCGCTGATCGACGCGGCCGGGACCACCAGCCCCGGCCGCTCCCGGCAGCGGCCTGCCTGACGCCGATGACGCACCCCGCCCCCCTGCACGCCGCCCTCGCGGCGCTCGACGAGGACCGGATCGTCTTCGACCTCACCGGCATCGAGGACCGCTACGCCTCCCTGCTGGAGGAACTGCCGGGCGTCTCGCTGCGGTTCGCCCTCAAAGCCTGCCCGGTGGACGAGGTGCTCGACTGCCTCGCCGCCCGAGGCAGCGGAGTCGACGCGGCGAGCCCGCAAGAGATCCGGCAGGCCATCCGCGCCGGCGTCCCGCCCGAGCGCGTCCACTACGGCAACACCGTCAAGTCCGACACGGACATCGCCGAGGCGTACCGGCTCGGTATCAGGGACTTCGCCACCGACAGCCTGGAGGACGTCACCGCGCTCGCCCGGCACGCCCCGGGCGCACGGGTGTTCTGCCGGCTGGCGACCGACGGTGAAGGCGCCCTGTGGGGGCTGAGCGGGAAGTTCGGCTGCTCCCCGGCCGACGCGCTCGCCGTCCTCGACCGGGCGGCGGCCGGCGGCCTGGAACCGGCCGGCCTGTCGGTGCACGTCGGGTCGCAGCAGATGACCGCCGAGGCATGGCTGCGCGCCTTCGAGCAGCTCTGCGACGTCATCGCCGAACTGGCCCTGCGCGGAACCTCGTTGCGCTACGTCAACCTCGGCGGCGGCCTGCCCGCGCTCGGCTACCTCGACCGGCGCGGCGAGCCGCTCGACCCGCCCCTCGACAAGGTGTTCGCGGTCATCCGCGAGGGCATGCAGCACTGCCAGGACGCCGCCGGGCACCGGCTGGACTTCGTCATGGAGCCGGGCCGGTACCTCGTCGCCGACCACGGCGCCGTCCGGGCGCACGTCTCGCGGCTGTCCCTGCGCCACGGCGCGGACGGCGCGCCGCAGCGGTGGCTCTACCTCAGCTGCGGCCGGTTCAACGGCCTGTACGAGATGGACGCGCTCCAGTACCGGCTGGTCTTCCCCGGCCACGAGGGCGGCCCGACGGTGCCGGCCCGGGTCGCCGGGCCCACCTGCGACAGCGACGACGCCTACTCCGGCGGCCACCGGCTGGTCGAGGTGCCCGCCGCGCTCGCCTCCGGCGACCCGGTCTGGGTGTTATCCGGCGGCGCGTACGCCGTCAGTTACATGACGCAGGGGTTCAACGGCTTCCCGCCGCTGCCCTGGAGTTGCGTGCGCGCGCCGCGAGGCGGGGCGTAGATGGACCGCGAGATGCGCATCCGGCCGGTGGCCGACGCCGACTGGGACGGCATCGTCACCCTGGAGGCCGGGGCCTACACCCCCCTCGGGCTGTGCGAGGGGCGCGCCGCGCTCGTAGCCAAGGTCCGGGCGTCGCCGGCCACCTGCTTCGTGCTCGACGCGGGGCGCCGGCCGGCCGGCTACCTGCTGGCGCTGCCCTACCCGGAGTCCGCGTACCCGGAGCTGGCCGACCGCGACGAGTCCGTCCTCGACTCGCCCAACCTGCACCTGCACGACCTCGTCGTGGCCGAGGAGCTGCGCGGCCGCGGCCTCGGCAGGCGGCTGCTCGGCCGGCTGACCGCGGACGCCCGCGCGCGGGGGTACGAGCGGATCTCGCTCGTCGCGGTCGGCGGCAGCCACACCTTCTGGTCGGCCAACGGCTTCACCGCGCACGACGGAATCGCCGACCCCCGTTCCTACGGGGCGGGTTCGGTGTACATGTCGATGCCCCTGCCGCCGTGGCGGACCGGGCGGCAGGACCGGCTCGGCGCCCCGCCGAGCGCACCACCAACACGAGACGAAGTGGGACCAGTCTGATGCTGCGCGTGCACGATCCCTTCCGCCGAGGGCAGTTGGCGACCGCCGCCCTGTTCTGCTCGCTGGGCTTCCAGTACGCCACCTGGGCCTCGCGGCTGCCCGCGATCACGTCCCATCTCGGCCTGAGCGCCGCGCAGGTCGGCCTGCTGCTGATGGCCACCGGCATCGGCGCGGTGGCGGCATTCCCGCTGGTGGCGATCCTCATGAGGAGGCTGGGGTCGCGGCGGCTGGCCCTCGTCACGGCGGTCGGCCTGGCGCTGCTGCTGCTCGCCATGTCCGACCTGCCGGACTACCCGGTCGCGCTGCTCGTCATGCTCTGCGACGGCGCGCTCGTCGCCGGACTGAACGTCGCGATGAACGCGCAGGGCGCCGCCCTCGAAGCCGTCCACGGGCGCAACGCGATGGCCAGGCTGCACGCCACCTTCAGCGGCGGTTCGCTGGTTGCCGCCCTGCTGGCGTCCGGCATGAACACCCTGACGTCCACCGTCCTCGTCCACTTCGCGGTCGCCGCCGCCCTGCTCCTGCTGCTGGCCGGCTACGCGCGGGACGGGCTGCTCACCGAGGAGCAGCAGGTCCCGCGGAAGGAGACGGCGGCGGGCGCCGAGACGGCGGCGGGCGCGGCGGAGGGACCGGGCGCCGCGAAGAGCCGGGGCCGCTGGACCATGCCGACCCGTGTCACGCTGTGGCTGGGCGCCGCCATGGTCTTCGGCACCGTGACCGAGGGCGCCATGAACGACTGGTCGGCGCTGTACATGAAGGACGTCGCCAAGGCGTCGGCGGAACTCGCGCCGATGGGCATCGCCGTCGTCTCGGTGATGATGGTGCTCGCCCGCGTCTTCGCCGACGGCTGGCGCGGCCGCTGGGGCGACGGCCGCATCGTCCGCGTCGGCAGCGCCGTGGCCGGCGCGGGCCTCGCGCTGGCCCTGCTCAGCGGCGGCGTCGTCCCCGCGCTGATCGGCTTCGCCTGCGTCGGCCTGGGCATCGCCGCCGTCACGCCCTGCGTCTACGTGGCCGCCGCGAAGAACGGCTCCGACGCGCTGACCGTCGTCGCCACCATGGGCACCACCGGCCTGCTCGCCGGGCCGCCGCTGATCGGCTTCATCGCCAACGGCAGCGGGCTGGTCTGGGGGCTCGCGGCGGTCGCCGGCTGCGCGGTCCTCGTCTCCGTGTGCAGCACGCAGATCCGCTGGACCCCGGCCGAGGCGTAGCGGACACGGGCGCGCGGACACCGGCGCACGAACACCGGCGCGCGGGCGCCGGAGACGGGGGCGGCGCCGCGGGCAGCGCCGGGCTCAGCGCGTGACGTCCGTCCGCTGCGCGTCGACGGAGGCGCCCGCGCCCGACCCGCGACGCCGCCGCCTGCCCCGCGGGCCCGGCTCCGTGCAGGCCCGGCTCAGTGCAGGTCGTGCACCAGGACGTCGAGCCGCCCGGCGCCCGCGCCCGGCGGGCTCTCGACGGTGAAGCCGAGGTCGCGGAGGGCGGCGGCGAGCGCCGCGGGGGTGCGGGGGTGGGCGCCGGCGGTGAGCAGGGCGCGGACCAGGCGCCCCTTGGTGGCTTTGTTGAAGTGGCTGACCACGGTGCGCCGTTCGACGCCGTCCACCACGGACACCTGGAGCACCCGCACGGTCGCGGTGCGGGCGGCCAGCTCGCCGCGGGGCTTCCACGCCGCCGCGTACGCCGAGGACCGCAGGTCGAGCACCAGCCCGCCGCCCGCCACTTCCGGCAGCACCGCGTCGAGCCACGGCTTCCAGTACGCGGCGAGGCCGCCGGCCCCCGGCAGCCGTACGCCCATCGAGCAGCGGTACGCCGGGATGCGGTCGCCGAGGCGTACCGCGCCCCACAGCCCGGAGAAGACCAGCAGCGAGGACTGCGCGCGGCGGCGGGCCGCCGGGTCGAGGGTGGCCAGGCCCAGCGCCTCGTAGAGGACGCCGGTGTAGAGGCGGCCGGCGGGCAGCGCGGGCGCGGTGCGCAGGGCCGCGTTCCTGGCGACCTCCCCGCGCAGCCCGGGGCTCAGCCCCAGCACCTCGGCGGCCTTCTCCTCGTCCGCGGCGCACAGCGCCGTCAGCTCGTCCAGCACGGCCGCGCGCGGCTCGGTCAGTCCGGGCAGCGACAGCGCGCCGAGATCGCCGGGCCGTCCCCGCCCACCAGCGGCTTTGCCCTCGGACGGCGGAAGCAGGACGAGCACGGCGGTATCTCCCTCGGACGGACCAGCGAACCCGCAGCAGCCTACGTCCCCGCCGTACGCCCGCCGCCACCACCGGGAGCGGGTCCGCCTGGTCGCCCCGAGGCCGGGGGCGCGAAGGCGCTGTTCGCGCCCGCCCAGCGCGACCACTACGATGGGCGGCACGGCAGACGAGCCGGGCGGACGGCCGCGTCGGACCCCCTTGGGGCCCGCCGAGGAACGTCCGGGCTCCACAGGGCAGGGTGGTGGCTAACGGCCACCCGGGGTGACCCGCGGGACAGTGCCACAGAAAACAGACCGCCGGGCGCCGCGAGGCGCCCGGTAAGGGTGAAACGGTGGTGTAAGAGACCACCAGCGTCCGGGGTGACCCGGACGGCTTGGTAAACCCCACCTGGAGCAAGGTCAAGAGGGCGCCGTAGCGATACGGCCCCGCGCGGACGTTCGAGGGCTGCCCGCCCGAGTCCGCGGGTAGACCGCACGAGGCTGCCGGCAACGGCAGCCCTAGATGGATGGCCGTCGCCCCGACGACCGCGAGGTCCCGGGGCACAGAACCCGGCGTACAGCCCGACTCGTCTGCCCTTACCTGCGGTGTTTCCCCGGAAAGGGCCTCTGACCTGCATCGGATGCCCTTTCCGCTCTGTCCGCCGATTGCCGCTCTAGGCAGCGGAAAGTCCCTCGAAAGTCCCTCGGACAGACCTGAAAGTCCCTGAAAAGTCCCTGGAGCGGAAGGGCGAGCGACGCCTCGGCCGCCCAGGGGGTTCGCTTCACGAGTACTGGCGCTGCTGTCGACACGGGAGGAGCGAGGTTTGGCCGGAGCGGCCAACAGCGCACTCGTAATCCGTAGGTCTCGGGTTCGAATCCCGAAGACGGCTCCGAAAGGCCCAGGACAGGCATCATCTGACCTGGGCCTTTGTGGTTTCAAGATCAATCCGTGTGTGCTGAGCAACTCTGTCGGGGCGTTCTCACCGCTGCCGCTGGACAACCGGTGGACAGGCGTGCAGCGAGCGGGCAGAGCGGTAGACAAGCGCAGGACTGCGGACAGGCGACGAGACGATGAGGCCGGGGTCTCATTCGTTGCCAAGGACCACCAGCCCCTCGAGAGTAGGTTGGAAGGTTCCCACAGGGCCGATGATCTGCAGGCCCTTACGAGCTCGTGCATGGTTGTCGGCGGGACGTGCTGGGGTGACGTCGCGGCTTGTTGATCATGTTGTGCGGCGGGTCAGGAGTGCGGGTCCGGTGGTTTGGTCTGCTGACTGTTGATCGGACAGGAGGACGGCGACGGCTTGGACGGTGTCGGACAGGTGGTGGCGGTGGCCGTGGTGTCGGGCGAGTGCTTTCCAGTTCTTGAGGTGGGCGATGCCGTGCTCGACGGGGATGCGGCGTGAGGAGTGGGCGAAGCGGGCCTGTTCGTGGTGGGCCATCAGCCATTGCAGGTGTTCGAGGTGTTTGCCGCGGCGTTTTCGCGGCGGGGTGACGACCTGGCCGTAGGTCTGTGCGGCCAGTCCCTGGTAGTCGGCGTCGGCGAGTATCTCCAGGTCGATGGTGTCGGCGACCGAGCCGACCTCGCCGCAGAAGAGGATCCGGCCTCGGGCGTCGGTGACGACCAGGGCTTTCATCGCGTTCATCCGGCTCTTGCCGGAGATGAACCTTGCCCGTCCGGGCTGATGTGCTGCGGGTCTTCGGACCTGGATCTCGGTGGCGTCGATGATCCCGGTCGGTCCGGTCGCGCCGAGATAGGCGCCCACATCGGCCAGCGTGCGGAGCCTGGGACCGGGTGCGGCGCGGCAGCCGCGGTCGGACAGGAGCGGACGGATCTCCCCGATTGCCCGGGTGATGGTCGACCGATACACGCGAAGCCAGCGGGCCAGCACATCGTGGGTGACACCGTGCCGCAGATGGACCAGCGTCGCGAGCAGCCGATCGACGAACACCAGCTTGTACTTCGCACCAGCTCCGACCGCCCGCAGACGGCGACGGCCACACAGCTCCGCATCGCGCCGGGCCTGCAAGACCGGACCCAACTCCGCCACCAGATCAGCGATCACGCCCGGCGACAGGCTCGTGATCCGCCGCTCCGACACAATCAACCCACGTGATCCGACCCCCACCACAACAAGTCCAACGAACCATGCTGACCACGGCCACGGCCAACCATGCACGAGCTCGTAAGGGCTGATCACGCCTTCATCGTCCCCCGCTGCTGCATCCTCCAGCCGCTCCGCGAGCGCACCGCGCAGTTCGATATCAGCGCGGCGGTTCCCCTACCGCAACGACTCAACAGCGCGGTGAAGCAGCTCAGCCAGTGCCTCAGCGGACTCGCTGCGATACGTCATGTCTCCAGAGTTCCAGACCAACCAGGCTCCGCGAGGTCGTTAAGGAAAAAGCTGAGTAACCGTCAGTCCGTCGGCCGGAATGCAGAACTGCGCCCCCGTGACGAAGGACCACGGGGGCGCAGTTCGGAGTAGCGTTCTGAGTGTCTAGGTCAGAACGGAAGGCTCCAGTATGCCTCTTAGCAGTGATGAGCACATCGGTACTCGCGTACGGATCGCACGCAATGCGGCCGGACTGACGCAAGTTGAACTCGCTGACTTCCTCTCTCGCACAGAGAGCTGGCTGGCCAACGTCGAGTCGGGTCGCCAGCCGCTCGACCGTTATTCGATCATCACGGGTATCGCGGAGCGCTGCGACGTCGATGTGGTGTGGCTGCTCGGGCAGCCTTACCGGTTGCAGCGCAGCGGCGGAAACCTGGCCCACGCCCACATTCCAGCGCTGCGCACCGGGATGCGTCGAGCCGGCCTGATCCTGTCCGGACACCCGGGGCTGAACCCGCAGGGCCGACCGGTGGACATGGCAGAGATGGGCCGCCAGTCCGAGAAGGCCAACGCGGCCCGGCAGGCGGCGAACCTGCCGCTGGTGGCTACGCTGCTCCCGGCAATGATCGAGGACCTGAACACCGCGCTCCTCACGTCGCAGGGATCAGAGCGGGAGGAGGCGCTGCGGCTGATGGTCGACGCCGCCCGCACCGCCCGGATGTGCCTCAACCAGCTGGGGTATCCGGACTTCGCATGGTTCGCCGCAGAGGTTGCCGCCGCTGCCGCGACGAAGCTGGGCGATCCGGTCGTCAAGGCCGCGGTGGCTTGGGATCGGTGTGGGGCTCTGCTGCACCAGGCGTCAATGCGTGAGACCGTGGCCGTGGCAGAGGCCGCGCTGCGGGACCTAGAGCCGTACGCGGTAGGCCAGCACGCGGATATGGCAGCGGTGTCGCTGCGGGGAGCACTGCACCTGCGTGCTGCCATCGCTTACGCCCGCGGTAACCAGGCCGTCGATGCGTGGGCGCGGATCGACGCCGCCCTCGACGATGCAGAGCAGCTCGGCCCGGGGTGGTACGACGTCCGTCAGCAGACGGTGTTCGGGCGGGGCACGGTCGCTGTGCACGCTGCGGAGGCCGGCGTGGAGGTCGATGAGCCGGATAGCGGGCTGAGGCGCGTGCCGCGGGTGAACATCAGCGAGGTGCCCAGCAAGGAGCGCCGTACGCACTACGCGATCGACGAGGCGCGCTCGCTGCACCGGCTGGGCCGCAGCCCCGCCGCGGTGCTGAAACTGCGCAGTGCGGCGGCGGCCGCTCCGTACTACGTGTACGCCGACCCAATGGCGCGCGCTCTGGTCTCGGATCTGGCGCGTATCGGTGTGCCGTCGCAGGCCACCGTGCTTTCGCACCTGATCAGGAACATGGAACTGGTCTCCTGACCACCCCTGCGAGAACAACCCCTAGAAAATTTAGGGGGCATGACCCGGTCTGGTCGAAATCCTCAAGGTGTCACTGTTCGTACGTGAGTGATCACCAGGGGGATTTGGCGTGGAGCCGGTCGATACCCGCAGGGCTGACTTAGCAGCCCGTGCCTACGCGAGCGTTCTGGGCTGGCCGCTGGTGGTGGGATACCGCCACCGTCCCCGCCAGGGATGCACCTGCGGGGACCCTACGTGTCCGACGCCGGGCGCGCATCCCGCGCCCGGCCCGCTGCGCTATCCCGGACCTACGGAGTTCGCCCGTCAGCTGGAGGACGCCCCCGGCGCCGCGCTGATCGCGCCCACGGTCTACTTCGACGCTCTGATCGTCTCCAAGCGCATCGGCATGTCCTTGATGGTCGAACTGGACCACATCGCGCCGGTGCCGTGCCTGTTCGACGGCGGGCGCGCCGTCCTCCTGCTGCTCCCGGCCACCGGTCGGTACGCCCTGTCGCCCCGCATGCCGGCGGAGGTGCGCAGCGGCCCGGATCAGTGGATCGCGCTGCCTCCCAGCCACGGCGTGCACTGGGACACCCATCCGTGGGTCGACCGGACCACTTCCCCCGTCGAGCTGCTGCATGGACGGGACGTCAGCTGGCACCTCGACTACGCGTACAAATGCGAACTTGAGGAGGCCAGGAAATGACCGGGCACACCCCCGCAGAGCAGGGGCGGCACATAGCGTCCGGGGACTGGCTCCTGTCGGCCGCGCCCGTGCGGTTGGAGGCCATCGCGCAGTGGCGCGATGCGGGCTCGGCCTGGCTGGTGCCGGGCATCTTGTTCGCTGCCGTAACGATTGCGGCTGGCCGAGTCCATGAGGCGGCCGGCGTCGGCAGGCACGGTAATGGCCGCGTGCTGCTCCCCGAAGTCCTCGATGGGCCGGTGTTCCACCAAGAGAGAGTGTTTGGCCGTCAGGCCGCTTACACGGTGCTGCTGCCGGGTTCGGCTGCCCGTAGGTGGCGGGTGCCGGGCACGGTGGTGCACCCGCCGGCCGCGCAGCTGCTCGTGCCCGCCCCGGACCGGGTGCAGCCGGTCACCGACGGTCCGTGGTGGGTGGTCCCGTTCGAGGGTCCTGGCCTGCTGTGCACGCCCGCCGTCCTGGCTGGTTTCCTCTCCGGCGCCCACACCCCGGGGGGTGAAGGTGCGTAGCCTGCGTGCGCTGACCGAGCCTGCCCGACTGGTCGATCAGCCCGTGGTCGCGGCGAACTACGAGCGGGTGCCGTCCGCTTGCCCGGCGGCGCGCACCCTGGTCGCCGGCGCCCTGCGTGCCTGGGGGCTGGCGGACTTGACCGATGCCGACCTGGTGCTCAGCGAGCTGGTGTCCAACGCCATCAGGCACGCCGAGGGCGACGGTATGCGGGTCACCGCGCTGCGGCTGTCCGGCCGGAGGGTACGCATCGGGGTCATTGACCGGGGGCGGGGCCGCCCCACCGTGCAAGCCCTCACGGCCGACGGGGAGTCCGGGCGCGGCATGTGGCTGGTGGCGTCGCTGTCGGCCGCGTGGGGCGTGCAGGTGTTGCCCGGCGGCAAGTGCGTGTGGTCGGAGATGGAGGGCCCGTGGCGGGCATGAGCTGGCTGCCGGTGGAAGATCCGGTGGAACTGCTGCGCGTCGATGCCACGTGGAGCGCGGTGTCGCTGCCCACGTCCTGGGCTGAATACGCGCTGAAGCTGGTCGGTGCCCACGCCGGTCCGGTGTTCGAGGACCCGCATCTGTCCCACCACGTGTGGATCCTCGCGCCGCGCGCGGTCAACCACTGGCCGGACCTGTCGGAGATCGGCGTCACGGTTCACGGCCCCGGTGGCCGCCTGCTGGTGCCCGGGGAGGACGGCTGCCACGACGGGACGCGCTGGCTACGGCCCCCTGCGAACCGGCCACTGACCGACCCGGAGCTGCTGCGCGCCGCGGTGGAGCAGGTTGTCGGCCCGCTGGAGGACGCTGCGGCCGCCGGTCCGGTAGTGCTGTGCGCACACTGCGGCACTCCGATGCGCGAGGGCCACCGGCTGTCGTGGTTCGTTGGAGCTTCCGGCCCCTATCGCGCGACGTACGCGTGCACGCGCTGCTGGATCGCGGAGATCGCCGGCGACAGTCCCCGCCGCCACCTGCACGCCGTGCGCCAGTGGGGGCGGGCATGAGCGAGCGCACCGCACAACTGCTGTACATGACTGTACTGGCACTGCTGGTCGTGGCCTTGGGCTACGGCATCGCCCACCAGTAGACCTCCACCCCGGCCAGGCACCTTGCCGTGCCTCGCCGTGACCCGTGGCACGGCGGGCCGGGGTGGTCCCCAGGCTCGGCCGCTGTTGGAAGCCCCGGCGGCGGAGCCACCCGGCCCGGCCGCCGACGGAAGCCCGGCGGCCGGGCCATCAGGCCAGGCCGCCGATGGACGCCCGGCGGCCTGGCCGCCCCACCACAGCGAAGGAGCAGCCCGATGTTCCGCAGTCCGTGGGTGATCGGCGACTGCTGGCGGTGTGAGGCCACGGGCCTTGCCGTGATGTGGCTGGGCCCTGTGCACACCGATGCCGGCACGGGCGCGTTCCACGCCTGCGAGGAGTGCATCGCGCGCTTGGAAGCGCTGACGCTCGCCGAGCTGCGCGGCACCAGCCACCCCCAAGACTCCCGCCCCGGGTCCGGGCCGGGGCGGGTCCCTTCCCCTACAACGACTGGAGAGACATGGCACACCCCTTCGCCCCCACCAAGCAGGACGACGACAGGCACTCCCTGTACGGGCAGTGGCTGATCCTGGACGACGAGGGCCACGTCCTGGTCGTCAACCCCGCCTTCGGCGGCCCGGCGGGCAAGTTCCGGCTGGTGGGGGGCGGCGCCCTCGTCAACGAGGCACCGCACCTGACGGCGATCCGCACCGCCCACATCGAAGTCGGCCTCAACCTGGTGCCAGACACGCTGCTGCTCACCGACTACGCCCCGCGCGACGAGGAGTCGGGCCGGTGCGAGCGCACCACGCTGGTGTTCCTGCACCACCTCACGCCCGCGGACGCGATCACCCTCAACACCGGCACTCCCCTCGGAGCGCCAGCACCGCTGTCGGAGTACCGGTTCCTGGACGAAGACCAGCTCGAGGACTTCTGCGCCCCATACATGGTGCGCCGCATCCGCGCAGCCCTGGAAGCGGCCCCGCACGGCCCGACCGCGCGCGGCTACCTGTACGAGAGCCGCCAGATCGCCTACGTGGCGTGACTCAACCGCCGCCGGGTGCCTGCTGTGGGGGCGGTCTCGGCGGCCGGGCGGCGGCCCTGCGGCGGTAGGGCCGCCGCCTCCCCTTCCGACGATCTTATGGAGGCTTTGCTGTGACGGACATCAAGGTACCGAAGCGGCCGCCCGGCACGCTGCGGATGATGATCTGGAATCTGCTCAACGGCGGTGTGGACCGCGGCAACGAGGCCCGCCTCATCGACCAGTTGAAGGTGGTGGCGGCGTGCGCGCCGGACCTGGTGTGCCTGACCGAGTGCGCGCAGTGGCACCTGGACAAGCAACAGCTGCTGAAATACGCCGAACAGACCCTCGGCATGCGGTCCGCGGTGCTGGCCCGATCCCACGTAGGCGACGGCCGGAACAACACGACGTTGCTGTACGGTCCTGACCTGCGGCTGGTGAACTACAACGTCCGCGGCAAGGGGAGCTTTCACCACGCACTGATCCGCGCGCGGTTCCGTCCCCGCGAGGCGGGCGACATCCCGAGCGCGGACTTCCTGGTGTACGGCACGCACCTCCACCCCTACGACGGGGACTCCCGGCTGGCTGAGGCCCGGTGGATGACCGACAGCGGCGGCGTGTTCCCCGGCCTGCCGGCGCGGGCCGTGTTGCTGGGCGACCTCAACACCGCCGACCGTGAGTTGGAGGACTGGTCCCAGGTGCCCGTCAACCTGCACTCCCGGTACCGGATCGTGAAAAACGACGGTGACTTCGGCGGCGTCGACCAGCGCGCGGTGCGGGTGCTGTTGAACTCCGGGTGGAAGGATCCCCACACCGTGCTGGGCGTGCCCCGGCCGCCGACAGTCGGCCACTACTACGCCAACGAGCGAGTGCCGTGGAGGCTGGACTACGCCCTGCTGTCGGGTATGCAGCCGGCCGCGGTGTGGACGCACCCGTTCGATGAGAACTTCAAACTGTCCGATCACTTGCCGCACTTCGTGGACGTGCAGACCCCGGAGTGGTCGTGAGCGGCTGCGCGGCCGGGTGCTCTTGGCCCAAGGGCGCCCCGGGTGGGTGCGGCGGGCAGCAGACCGCTGGGGACGCCAGGCCACTCCCACAGAAAGGCGCCACGATGAGCACCACCACGCTGCTCACCGACCACCCGGCGTGGATCGTGCGGCCGGACGGCACCAGCTGCCGTCTGGCCGTCGACGGCGAGGACGCAGTGCTCCTCACGTGGGACGGGGGCCGGCTGCACTCCCTACGCGTGGGCGGGGACGACCGACAGGCCGTGGCGCCGGTGGAGACGGGCGCGGGCTCGCTACCGCCGGCCGCGCCCAGCGCGCTGACCGCGGCCCTGGCGCAGTTGGGAAGCGTGCAGCGGGTCCCCTCGCCCACGTTGTGGGAGGCCATCACCAGTGGCCTGCTGCGGCGCATCGTCCGCGACCGGCGGGCCCGCGCCTTGTATCAGCTGTGGATCACCGCGTACGGGCCGGCGTGGAGCACGCCGGCCGGGCTGATGCACACCGTGCCCGGCCCAAGGACCGTCCTGGACCTGACCGACGACGCGTTCACGAGGGTCGCCGCCACTCTGCAAACCCGCAAAGCCCTGCCGGCGGCTGCGGCTGCCTATCTGAAGCACGCGGACACCTGGGGCCGGCTGCCCGGCGATCACCTGATGCACGCGCTGCGCGACGTTCCCGGGCTCGGCCCGTGGACCGCCGCCCGCGCGGCCGCGGACTTCACCGGCGACCACTCGCTCTACCCGTACAGCGACCCGCTCGTGCGGACGTGGGCGGCCAAGGCCGCACCGTCGGTCCAGCTGCCCAGCAGCGCGGGGGGTTCGCGGCCGCCTGGCGCCGGTGGGCCCCCGAGCGCGAGCAGCTTCACGCCTTGACCACTCACACACTCGCCTGGGGGATCCATGCTCGGCAAGGATGTACCGCACTCGCATGACTCCAGCGACGGCGCGGAGCAGAGGCGGCCGCTGGACCTGCTGCTCAGCGAAGCTGTCCGCCATGCCGCAGACGTGGACCTGAGCCCGGTGGACGCCGCGTTACCGCTGGACCCTGCACGTTTGCGGCAGCACGTGGAGACCTCCCTCGCCGGCAGGGCCGGTAGGGTCCGGGTCGCCGGCACACTGGACCGCCGCCTGGTGGCCATCGAGCGGCCGGACGGCCGATGGACGCTCGCGGACCTGTCCGGCAAGTCCCACAGCACCCGGTCTTGGCCGGCGTGGGCCGCCGGCCGCATCCACGTGGACGACCCGGACTCGTGGCTGTCCACGGCCCGGCTGGATGAGCAGGCCGTGTACCGGCTCAGCCGCCCCGTGGTGCTGCTGGCCGCGCTGTACCACCCGGAGCACTTCCCCCTGCCCAGGTTCCCGCTGGGCATCTCAGACGTGGCCCGCGCGGCCAGGGCCACACTGCTGGGCACGGTGGCCCTGGCCGACATGCAGCTCGGCCTCACGCTGCCGGACCTGGTGCAGCTCGTCACCGACCAGGCCCCGGACATCCTGGGGATCTCGGCCACGTTCGGGCAGCACGACCTGATGATCGAGCTGATGGACGCGGCGAACGCCCTGCCGTCCCCGCCGCGGGTGATCGCCGGCGGCAGCCTGACCGCCCGCAATGAAGGGCTGCTGCTGAACCGGTACCCGGATCTGCTGATCGCCCGGGGTGCCGGTGAACTGACGGTGCAGGACCTGATGGCCCACTGGCACGGGGACCTGGCACTGCACGAGGTGCACGGGATCGGCTACAACGGGGCCGCCCGCGGCGAGAGCACGTTGACGATCGGGCGGCGCCGCACCGCCAAGCCCGTCAGCCGCGCGCAGGACGACTTCCTGCCGGAGCTGGACCTGCTGCCGGACACGTTCGAGCACCAGGGGGTTGCCCAGCTGGAAGCCTCGCGCGGGTGCACGAACTTCTGCTCGTTCTGCCCGCGCGGCCACAAGGGCCAGTGGGCCGGAGGCACCCCCGAGGACTTCCGATGGATGCTGGGCGCCATGGGCGAGGTCTTCGACCGGTACCCGGAGATCTCCCGGACGCTGTACCTGGTGGACGAGGAGTTCATCGGCCGGGGCCCGGACGCCGTGCCGCGGGCGCTGGAGATGGCCGAGGTACTGCACGGGGCACGGTATCGATGGGAGACGAGCTGCCGCATCGACCAGGTGAGCGACCCGCAGCGGGACGTCATCTGGCACGTCGAGCGCGCCGCCATGTGGCGCGGCCTGGTGGATCGGGGGCTGCGGCGCTGCCTGTTCGGCGTGGAGTCCGGGGTGGACTCCATCCTCACCCGGTTCAACAAGGAGACCGGCGGGGAGCAGAACGCCCTGGCCGTGCGCACGCTGTCCGCGCTGGGGGTGCCCACGCGGTTCACGTACATCACCTTCGACCACCTGATGAGCTTCGAGGAGCTGCGGGCCACGTACGCCTACCAGGGGCGCACGGACCTGCTGTTGCGCCCGCTGCCCGGTGTGCCGGTGGAGGAGATCGCCCACGGCGTCCGGGACCCGCAGTGGGTCCAGGCGAACGCCACCGGGCGAGCGTTCCACACCGGCATCTCCTACATGCTCGTGTCCATGGAGTGCCTGATCGGCGCGGCGTACACCAAGCAGGTGCAGCGCGCCGGGCTGGCCGGGCAGGTGCGGCCGTCGATGGGCCGCCAAGACGCGCAGTTCGCGGACTGGCGGATCGGGGTGTGCAGCCAGTGGGCGCAGCTGTGGGTGGACCGCTCCTTCGCGCTGGACTACACCCTCAAGTCGTTGGAGAAGATCCTGGACGGCGAGCCGCGGCGCCATGTGCGTACGGCCCGGGTGGTGCTCAAGGACGCCGCGTACACCGTGCTCGGCGGCCTGACCGACGCCGCCGAACAGGCCCCGGCCATACCGGTGCCCGGCCAGCATGAGGTGCTGGAGCAGCGCATCCGGGCGCTGCTGGACACGCAGATCGGGGTCCTGCGCGAGCGCATGGCCCAAACCGTGGTGGACATGGCCGGCGTGCTGCCCGAGAGGCACGCGGACAGGCTGCGTCATGAGCACGGCCGGTGGGCTGAGGCCCGAGAGTGGCAGCTGATCAACGCGGCGGACCCCTGTGGCACCTGAACGGCATGACATAGGGCTGCCCCGGCCGGAGCAGCCGGGGCAGCCCTACGGGGGTGGGTCAGGAGCCGGCCTTCTCCGGGATCGGCACCCAGTTGAACTCCGGGCAGTACCGGGCGTACGTCACCAGCTTCCAGGCCGCGTACTCCTCCAGGCGGCCGGCTTCGCGCAGCAGGTGCTTGACCCAGGTGTGGGCGATGCGCTCCGGCAGGCTCATCTCCGCGTCGATCTGGTCCAGCATCCGGCAGGCGACGGTGAAGTCCTCCTCGGTCAGGGCGCTGACGTCGATCTCGACGCCCGCGATCTCGAACGCGAACACCAGGCGGGTGGTGCTGAAGGAGGTGTAGCGCTCTCCGAGGAAGCGGGCGCGGCCTGCGTCGGCGAAGGCGCCCATGAGCTGGTTGCGCTGGTCGACGGGGAACCCGATGCCCAGGTCCAGGTCGGACGTCTCCAGGTTCAGGCGGGTGCCGAAGGAGCCGACGTCGCGCGGGGTGCGGCCGGTCCACTGCTGGATCAGGGCCGATGCCTCGGCGCGGATCTTGAGCAGCCCAGGGTCGTGGGCGCGCATCGACTCGTAGAAGGCCGTCGCCCGCTGGAACTCCTCAGCCGGGAAGCCGTCGGGGTCGGCCCAGCCCTTGGCGGTGATGGCGTGGAGATCGAGGGGGGTTGAGTTCGTCACGGCGCACACCGTAGCGGCAACCGATCAGAGATATCTCATGGTTTGTGAGGAAATATACCCATGGAGGGAAGCGGGATGAGCATCCACGAGAGTGGCCTGGAGGACCGGACGTTGACGGGAGGGTTGACGGTCCACCCCGTCGGCATCGGCTGCTGGGCGATCGGCGGCCCGGACAGCAACCTCGGGTTGCCGATGGGCTGGTCCACCGCCGACGACGCGGCATCGCTGCGGGGTCTGGAGACCGCGTACGAGATGGGCGCCAACCTGTTCGACACCGCCGACGTGTACGGGCACGGGCACTCCGAGCGGATCATCGGCCGGTTCCTGCACCAGGTGCCCCGCACATCGGTGGTGCTGTCCAGCAAGGTCGGATACTTCGCCGGCACGGCCGAGCACCCGTACGTGCCGACCCACATGCGGCGGCAACTGGAGACCAGCCTGGAGAACCTGGACACCGATCACCTGGAGATCTACTTCCTGCACAACGCCAACTTCGGCCCAGACGACCGGTACCTGGAGGAGGCGATCGACACCATGCGGGACTTCCAGGAGGAAGGCCTGATCGGCTGCGTGGGCATGCGCGGCCCACACCGGTTCGTCACGGACCGGCTGACCGTGCCCAAGGAGCAGCGGGAGGACAAGCACGCCCGGTTCCGGTACCTGTTCGACCAGATCCAGCCGGGATACCTGGCCGTGCGCTACAACGCGCTGACGCCGCCACCCCCGGCCGGTGGTCCGGACATCTTCGCGTTCGCCGCCGAGCACGGCGCCAGCGTGCTGATCAACAAGCCGCTGGGGCAAGGGTTGTTGACCGGAAAGTACGACCCTGCGCGGCCGCCGGCCTTCGCCGCCGGGGACCACCGGCTGCGCAAGGCGTGGTTCACACCGCAGGCGCTGGGGATCATCGACCGCGGCCTGGAGCCCCTGCGGCAGCGGTTCGGGCCGGACAGGCAGGGTCTGGTGCGGGCAGCCCTTGGCTACTGTGTCCAGCACGCCGAGAACGCCGCGGTGCTGGTGGGCTTCACCACCCCGCAGCAGGTGGCCGAGAACCTGACGGCGGCGGGCAGCCCGCTGTCGGCGGAGGACGTGGTGTTCATCCGCGAGAGCGCCGGACGGCTCCAGCAGGAGCTGGATGCGGCCGGTGAGGTGTTCCTGGACGAGACGGAGGCCCGCGCTCATGACCCCCGCGGCTGACCAGCTCTCCCTCCTCGGCCCGGCCGGGCCGAGGCACGAGGCGGCTACCGACGCCGCCCGGCTGGTGGTGTTCAACGCCCAGCATGCTTCGCCGCCACGCGCCTACCGCCAGGCGGAATGGCTGGCCGGCCAGGATTGCGCGGACCTGCTGGTGGTGACCGAGGTGGGGGTCGGCCCTGGCGGGGCAGCGCTGACCGCGGCCCTGGCCGAGCACGGGTACGCCTCCGTTCTCGCCCCGCAGCCTGCCGCCGCGGACTACCGGACGGTGCTGGCCTCCCGCGGAGCCCCACTGGTGCCCGTCCCGAGCGGGGCGGGCGTGCTGCCGCACCGGGCGCCTGCGGCCACGGCGGTAATCGGCGGCCGCCCGGTGCTGCTGCTGGGCCTGTACGTGCCGTCCAGGGGGCCGAAGGAGCGGCGCAACGAGTCCAAGCGCGCGTTCCAGGCCGCGGTCACCGAAGCTCTGCCGGGGCTAGTGGCCTCCGCCGGGGGGCTGGTGATCGCGGCCGGCGACCTCAACGTGGTGGAGCCGGGCCACCAGCCGCACCATGCCGTGTACGGGCAATGGGAGTACGACTTCTACCGGTCCTTCGCCGCCGCTCGGCTCACCGATGCCTTCCGGGCGCTCCACCCGGAAACCGCCGCGCACAGCTGGTACGGGCGCAGCGGACAAGGCTACCGGTTCGACCACGCCTTCGTCACCGCGCCGCACAGCGGGCAGGTGCGCCGCTGCGACTACGAACAGGAGCCGGTCGCGCTGGGGCTAAGCGACCATGCTGCCCTGGCGCTCGTCGTCGCTCTGGACACCCCGGGGTCCATGTGAAGCCCCCCACGATCGTGTCCAGGAGGAGGTCTGGGAGGTCGCTCAGGCTGCGATGGGCACGCTCGACGCCAACTCGGGCAAAGGCAAGAGCCACACGTAGCGGGACGTGGAGCACGAGCTGTGCGACGTGATCCTCGCCAGCATGGTCGCGCCGCTGGCCTTCAACACGGACGGAGCGAAGGCGTTCACTTGCAGGCCGTAACCGCCCGGTCGCTGGCATAGCGCCATGCAGTGAACTTCCGCACGTGGCCGCTGCTGCTCGTTGTCGACGTCGAGGACAAAGGCGCCACTCCGCCGGGTTGGGTGGAGGTCGCTGCTCTGCCGGTTCACGAGGGGCGGCTGGGATACCAGCACGGCCGGGTCGTTGCTGGCGCGCCCGCGGCGGCCCGCGACGCCGCATACCGTGCAGGCCCGCGGCTTGACGAACCAGGTATATCAGCCTCCTGCCCGTCGTGGCGGGAGGTCTCGGGCCAGGTGCACGGTCTGCTGGGCGGGGCATGGATCGCGGCGCACAACGCGCTGTGGACTACTGGGCGCTCCGCTCGCACCTGCCAGCGTGGGAGCCCGCCGGAGTCCTGGACACGCTGCGCCTGGCACGGGCCGCCCGGACGGGGCTGGCGTCGTACCGCCTGGGCAGTCTCGTCGACGAGATGCGGCTGGACATGGGCGGCATCCCGGACGGACTGCACGGGGCCCGCTAGGACGCATACGCATCGGCGCTGCTGCTGCTCGCCTCGGCCGAGCGGTACCCGGAGGGACGCGCTGACCGTGGTGGCGGTGCCTGCGGGCCTGCCGGGTGCGCGGCGGCCGGGAGCCGACCCTGCGGGCCCTGCATCAGGGTGACAGGCGCGATCTCCTCAGACCCCGAATACGTCGATGCTGCCTACTGGGGCCGGACGCGGTGAGCGACTCGACCGCCGCGTCCGGCGGGTGCGCCGGCAGTTCAGGAGCCAGTCGCGCGGCGAGCTTGCGCTGAGGGGAGCGGATCAGGATCGATTCCCCTGAAATAGGGCATTAAATCCTTCGGAAAATTCTTGGATCTGCTGCTCGCACGCATGTGATGTAACCGTCTCGAAATACCATGCGGTTTCGGACTTGATCGCTTTTCCCCATATCCCCCAGGTCAGGATGACTCGCCCATCTGTGCGCTCCGCGGATATTTTCAATTGCTCTTCGCTGGACTGCCAAATGCGGGCTTCGGTCCAAATTCTCGATTTCCCGGTCAGCGATGAGAAGAATTCCACGAGCCCGTCACCGTTCAGTGTCCGGATCAGGTCCTTGATGTCCACCCATGCGCCCTTGATCTGAATTGGGATGTCAAGAGCGGGATCGCCTCCGTATGGCCGCTCCGGCGTGGAGAATATGATGTGGACCCCTTGTCCTGGGTCTCCTATACACAGCATCTGGCTGCTACGTGCGTCATGTATGAGCATGTGGACATTCTATTGTATTTCTGTCCACCTTGGAGGGTGATGCTGGCCACGTCGTAGCGCTACGGGCCGGGCGCACGCGTCTCCGGATTCGTCGCTGATGTGGCCGACGGGCGGTTCGACATCTGTCCAAAGAATTCACCCTATGGCGGTCGGCTTTCCTCAAGGCAAATTTTCGGAGGAAGCGGGCCCTCCTCGTAACCTGTTACCCGCGGCCCTTGCAAGTTCCGCCCTCTTTGGCTTTGTCGTGTCGATAGCCACATTGGATTCCTGTGTCACGGCCTCCGACCGGCCACCGACCTTCACAGCTAAACCTGGTGCGAGAAGCTGTGGACCCTATACCAGCCGGTTCCCGGAGTCGGCGATTCTGCGGCCTGCCAGGGGTGGCCCCGTTCCAGGTGGCTAGGTCTGAACAGGTAGCGCGCCCAGTCCCCGCACCATCCGAGTTTTCGCCAGTGCAATTCACCCGGAGGCACGGCGATTCTGAGCCGGGGGAAAGCGGGTCGCGATCGTTCGCAGGGCGATTTCCGCTTCCGCTCTGGCCAGCGGGGCTCCGACGCAGCGGTGGATGCCGTGGCCGAAGGCCAAATGGCTGGTGGCCAGGCGGTCGGGGTCGAGCCTGTCCGGTTCAGGGAACCGGACAGGGTCGCGATTGGCGGCTCCGAGAGCGACGAGCACCGGGGCGCCGGCCGGAATCTCGGTGGCTGCGATTGTGATGGCCTCGGTGGTGTACCTGAATGTGGCAGTGCTGACGGGTGAGTCGTAGCGCAGCAGCTCGTCGAGTACGGCTGGGATGCGCTCCGGGTTGCAGCGTAGGCTTTCCAGCTCGGTTGGGTGTTGAAGGAGCGCCAAGGCGGCGTTGCCGAGAAAGTAGGTCGTGGTCTCGTGGCCGGCCACTAGCAGCAGCACGGCGAGGGAGACCAGCTCGTGTGCGCTGAGGTGGTCTGCGCCGTCGCGTGCTGCGATGAGCTTGTCAAGGAGCGAGTTGCCGGGCCGCGAACGCTTGGCGGCGATGAGCCCGGTCATGTAGTTGGCCATGGCGTGCGAAGCCGTGTCGATGACGTCGGGCCTTCCGGGTGCGAACAACTCGCGGGACCAGCGCTGGATGTCGGGCCGGTCGGCTCCGGGGACGCCGAGTAGCTCGCAGATCACGATGGCCGGCAGGGGGACGGCCAGGTCGGCGATGAGGTCGACCTGCCCCTCGACGGGCCACCGGTCCAGCAGGCCGTCGGTCGTCTGGTTGGTGAACGGGCGCAACCGTGCGACGGCGCAGGTGGTGAACGTTTTGGTTACCATCTTGCGGAGCCGGGTGTGCTGGGGCGGATCAGTGGCCAGCATGCTGTGGGCAACCGCTGGGTGCAGCCGACGCTGTGAGTGCTTGCCGGCGAAGAAGGCCGCGGTGTCTTTGGACAACCGTGGATCAGCCAGGGCCTGTCGCGCTTCTTCGTAGCCCGAGACCAGGTAGTTGGTGTGCCCGCTTGAGCCGGTGGGGACTGCCTGGACCGGGCAAGAGGAGCGCGTGGCCGCGACGGCAGCGTGGGGGTCGTGGGTGGGGTCGGTCATGTGCTCAACCTCCAACGGGGGTCTGGTCGTCGTCGGCGAGGCGCGCAGTCTGGCACCCATAGGCGTCGGCCACTCGGAGGAGCCACTGAGTGTCCTCGCGCAGGTCCTTGCGGGAGGCGGCTTCCCAGGACGGCGGGGCGACTTCCTTGGCGAGGAGGCCGACGTTCCTCGCGGCCAGGGCCGCCTTCACCACGGCGGCCTCGACGATTGCGGCCTTTTCTTCCGACTCGACGTTGGTGGTTCGCTGCATGCTCTCCAGGACCTGCTGAGAGCGGTAAGGGCGGAGAGCGAGGATGCCGTCGCTGATCTCGATTACCCGCCGCTGGAGCAGGAAGTCCGCGTCGGCCGAGGCGTCGTGGTGAGGTGTCGCGGGGAGCACGATCTCCGGCATGGCGGCTGACAAGTCCTGCCAGAGCGGGCCGAGCGCGTCGCAGGAGCGCCTTTCCCAACGGTGGCGGCGCGCCTGGCTGATCGGGTAGGCCACGGCATGCAGGGTCAGGCCGATGCAGATCAGCAGCACCGCGAGGGCAGGGGACGTCACGCTGAACACGCAGGGTGTGGCGACCAGCGAGGAGCACTCGGTGTGGTCGCGGATGAGATGGATGCCCAGGCCCAGTGAGACCAGGACGGTCAGCTCGTACGCGGTGTACACCAATGCGAAGGCGCAGCCAGCCGCAGCCAGGCGCAGACCGAGCCGGACGCTGCCGCGGCGGGCCGACCTCGACTGCCGCACGGACTGCTGGGCGAATTCGATGATGGCGAAACCGAGGTACGAGATGAACAGCAACAGGTAAAGCGCGTACACCTGAGGTGAGCGGTGGGTCATCTGTTCGTAGGTGAACAGCACGGTCATCCCGACGGCCGAGGCGGCGAAAAGGGCGAAGCGCAGTCGGACGCGGCGCTTGGCTTCGGCGGGTTCGAGGTCGAGCTGGAAGGACACCGCCAGGACGGCGGTGGCCGCTGCCAGTGAGGCAGTGTTGCTCAGCAGCCTGGCCACGTGCGGCACGACCGTCTCGACGGCGTCATCGAGCAGCGGTGAGTAGGAGGCGAAGGCCAGCGCGAACGAGCCGAGGAGCGCTCCCATCGCCCAGGTGCCCGCAGGCCGAGGCGTACCTCGCCCCAGCACCCAGTAGCCTGCAGCAACTGTCAGCAGGCAGGCCATGCCAAGAAAAACGGCGTTCATCGTGAGCGGAACCGGCCTTTCTTGATGGGCTGGGCGAACAGGGCGTCCCAGCTATCCGGCCCTCTTCCGAGCTGGCAGGAGGGGGCTTCACGTTCGCGGTAGATGCGCTGACGGATGATCGTGGCCATCGTTTCAGCTTCGAGTTCGTCGGCCGTCGAGTAGCTCGTGCGTCCCGACATGCGCATCACCAGCGTCGGATTCACGCCGAGGGCGTGGGCGGTGTCCGCATCGACCTCCAAGCTGCCGGGATGGTCGCAGTACACGTGGCACAACTCATGGGTGAGGATGTGCCGCTGGTGGTTCACGGACGTGCCCTCCTCGTAGAAGACGAGGTCAACTGTCGGCGTCTCCACTCGAATGCCGCACGGTGCGTCGACAGCGCCGAGCGTGTCCAGGGACTTCAGCACGATGGGCTTACCGCGAAGCACCGTTATGGCTTCGCGCAGGTCGCGGGTGCTGAAGCGATGAGGGAGACGCAACAGGTCGACCTGATCTTCACACCGTTTGCGCAGTCGACTCGCTTCTGATTCCAGCAAGGGCACAGCGATCCCCCCTCTAACTGAGCGGTGCACCAGGGATCTGATGCCGGTGGCAGGAGAATGCCAAGGGTTGGCTGGCACTCGCGCTTCCTGGCACTTGCCGTTCCGGTTACGGAAGGTGGTCAAGCCGACGGATATGCCAGGTGGGTTGCCTGGGGGGCGCAGGGGGCTCGTCGTCGCGCCCGTCCGTCAGAGCCTTGAGGGATCGGGGCGTTGTCACCAGAGCGCGCATAGTTGGATGGTCGACCTTTTGAGCAGCCGATTACCCTAGGTGACAATTTGATGATTCTCTGACGGGTGCGCAGAGTGTCGCGTGATCCAAATCATGCCATGACGTGATCTAATCCCACGTCATGGACTCCCCGGACCAGCGGGCTGACGGCGGTGATTCCGGCGAGGAGTCCCTGTCTGAACTGCTCCGCTCGTGGCGCAGACGCGCCGACCCCCGAACCTTTTCGGGGCTGCCGGTGCACGGCCGCCGTGGGAAGGGCCTGACGCACAATGATGTGGCTCGGCTGGCCGGTGTCAGCGCCCGATGGTATGGCTCGCTGGAGCAGGGGAGGGAAGCCGGCTACTCCGTGGACTTCCTCGACCGCGTCTCGGCTGCGCTGCGGCTGAGCCGGGCCGAGCGTCAAGCGCTCTACCTGCGGGCAGTCGGGCGCCCTCCGGCGCTCGCCGCGGTGCCTGCGCCGGATGCGACTGCCGAGATGGACGAGACGCTCCAGCGGTTCATCGACAACCAGTTGCCTGACCCAGCTGTGGTGACCGACCTGGCGTGGAACATGATCGGCTACAACGAGGCCACGCGGCTATGGCTGCCGGGGGCGGTGGAGTACGCCAACCAGATGCGGTGGACATTCCTCAGCCCCGATGCGCACGAGCAGCTCGTGGACTGGGACCGCGACTGGGCCCGACCCTATCTGGGCCAGGTCCGCTACGAGCGAGCCAACCATCCGAAGAACGAGGCCCTGCAGCGCCTGGAGAACGAGATCCTTGAGGGATCGCCGGCGGCGCGGAGGATCTGGGACCAGCGCGAGATGGTCGATCACGGTGACGGAATGCTGCGCCGGGTAAAACTCCCCTACCACCAAGGCCGCGAGGTCGCCGTTCGCACCGTTGCCCTGCGGCCGGCACGCAGCGACATACTCCGCGTGACCGTGCTCATGGAGGAGGGCCAGGATCCGGTCGTCCACTGAGCGGCGGCATCCACGGTCCTGAGTCGTGGCCGGTCTGCTCACTCATCGTCTAGCAGACCGGAATCGTCGTCCGGAATCCCCTCCAAGCGGCGCGCCTGGTCGATCACCGCGGCCACCATCTTCAGACTGCTGATGCTGAGTCCGTTCGCGCGCAACGCAACCCTGCGCACGTCCGCGTCCCGCATCGCCGCGACCACGTCGATCTCGGCCATCGTCCGGTCAGCCACCTCCTCCTCGAAGAAGTAGCTGGCAGGGACGCCGAAGAAAGCAGCCAGGGCGCGGATAGTGGCCAGCTTGGGGTTTTCGTTCCTCCCCGTCCGGAGCTGCTGAATGGCACTGGCGGTGATGGAGAAGCCGGTCGCTTCGTGCACGCCCTGCGCCACCTCCGCGTACGTGTACGGCCCGCGCCCGGGTGGGTGCACCTCGCGGAAGAGGCGGTCGAGCAGATCCGCAACGCTTCTCCGCCCCTGCTTCTCGGTCATCTTCGTCCCTCCGTCATGACCTCGATCATATCCACTCCACTTGTGGTCCGACCCCAAACGGTCGCGCTCGGCGACATCGCAGTTGACGAAGGGTCGCAAGCGTGGTGTACGTTTCCCGCGTGATTCATCAACGGCAGTGTTCCCTGCCTGGTGGGAATGGGTGTGCAGAGGCTGGACTTGCTGCGATGGCTCGCCCTATGGTTCTGGTCACCGCGCAAGCGGATCAAGGATCGGCAGAGGGCCGAGAGGAGGGGCGGTGCACGTGCGTGGGCCGTGATCGGGGGCGGAAACGAGACCGGCGCCCAGGAGCTACCAACTCCTGAACGCCGGGCCGGCACCCCGAAGGACACCGATTCACATCTCGCGGGCGGCGGGGCTATCTCTGCACGAGAACCGCCGCACCGCGCTCCTACGAACAACGGAGTATCGCATGCCCGCTACGCCGAACGGAAGTTTGGCATGCACGGATGCCGACCGTCCGCGCCGCCTCGCCGCACAGCTCGCCGACATGATCCCCGGCGCGGCCACCGTGCGCGTCAGCCTTACCGACCCGACGCGGACCTGGCCCGACCCGCACGCGGTCGCCAAGGACGCGTCGGGGAAGCCGGTGGAGCTGAGCCGGAAGACCGCGAAGGTCGCGGCCCGCTGGATCCTGCGGGTCTGGCCGGAGGCCGACTGGACAGGGTCCCACACCTTCGACCTGGCCACCGTCACGCTCACCCGCAGCGACCTGGTCGCGGCAGGCCGGGGCCGCTGACGTGCCGCGAATACGGACCATCAAGCCCGAGACCTGGACGTCCGAGACGCTCGCCGAGGTCAGCATCCCCGCCATGGTCACCTTCCTGGCGATGACCAACATGGCCGACGACTGGGGCCGGCACCGCGACAACGCGGCGATCATCTTCGGCATCATCTGGCCGCTGCGTGCCGAGCACGGCGCGGTCCAGGTCGAGGACGACCTCACCCAGCTCGAGAACGCCGGGGCGATCTGCCGGTACACCGGGTGCGACGGCAAGCGCTACTTCCACTACCCGACCTGGTTCAAGCACCAGAAGATCGACACCCCCTCCCAGTCCCGGCTCCCGGCATGCCCGACGTGCGAGCCGCAGCGGTGCGGGGTCTGCAAGGGCCCCTGCACCGAGCGCCCCGATACCTCTCCGAAGGCTCCCGGAGACCTCCCGGAGGGTTCGGAGAACCCTCGGGGAACCCCCGAACCGCCCACGCAGCCCGCGCCGACCCCTCCCGCGCCCGCCCGGGACGCCCCCGCGCCCGCACAGGACACCGCCGGGACCACCGACAGCACCCACCGGGAGACCGCTGACAAAACCGCAGGTCAGACGGGATTCGCCGAACCCTCCCGGAAGGCTCCCGGAAAGGTCGGGGAACCCTCGGGGTCTGGATCTAGGATCTTGGATCCTGGATCTTTCTTCCCTACGGGGCGCGATGCGCCCGACGCGGGCAGCGTCTCGACCGCCCAGCTCGTCGGGGAGTACGTCGCCTCGTGCGACCAGCGCCCGCCGGAAGACGTGGTCGGTCACCTGGGCCGGGTGATCAAGAAGCTCCTGGCCGAGGGCATTGCGGTGGAGCACGTGCGGGCGGGGCTGCGGCGCTTCGGCGAGATCCAGGGCCACCCCTCGCGGCTGCCGAGCCTGGTCAACGACGCCATGAACCCGCCCGCCGCCGGTTTGGCCCGTCCGGGATTCCGGCCTAACGTGCCCGCTCACACCGCGTGGACCAATCCGGTCGACGCGGCCACCGCCTACGCCGAGGAGCTGTGATGCGCACCCGAACCCGTGAACCGCAGACCCTTGGCGGGGCCGGAACGCTCGGCCGGATGGCTCGGATCCTGGCCGCCCGGAACATCGACCCGGGCACCGTGGTCGCCGCCTCGGTGGGCGCGCCGGAGCCGTACGCGCCGCTGGACGCCCTGCGGGCCGCGGTGCTGCCGCGCTACCGGGACGCGGTGGCCGACCATCCGCAGGTCCTGGCCTGGTGCCGGGAGGTCGCCGCACAGGCGGTCGCCCCGGGCATCGGCGCGCGGCGGCAGGTGGCCACGGGGCCGTCGCTGCTGATGGCGGGAGTGGTCGGCGCGGGCAAGACCCACCAGGCGTACGGCGCGCTGCGGGCTTTGGTCGGGGCGGGCGTCGGGGTGCGGTGGCGGGCGACGACGGCCGCCGACCTGTACGCCGAATTGCGCCCCCGCGTCGGGGCGGACACCGAGCGGGAGCTGGCGGCGGTGTCCCGGGTGCCGCTGCTGATCCTGGACGACCTCGGCGCGGCGAAGGCGTCGGAGTGGACCGAGGAGATCACCTACCGGCTGGTCAACCGCCGGTACAACCATCTCCTGCCGACGCTGATCACCACCAATCTGCGCATCAGCGACCTGCGCACCTACGTCGGCGACCGCGTCGCCAGCAGGCTCACCCAGATGACCAGCCGGGTCGAGTTCGAACCGGTCGACCGCAGACGCATCCGCGCCGCCTGACCTCCGGTCAGGCGGCCCTCTGCCGGGCCCGCCCCCAGCGCGCCGCCCCACCAACTTCCCGACCAGGCACCTCCGCCGACGCCCACCTTGCGCGCGGAGAGCGATCGGAGCACACCGCGCATGCCCAGCACGACGACCACCCCGGCCCACCACCGCTGCCTGGGGGACCAGAGCTGGCAGAACCAGGCGGTCTGCCAGCCCACCGAGTACCACCCGGTGGACCCCGAACTCTTCTTCCCCGACCCCGAGGAGATGGACAAGATCCGCGCCGCCAAGGCCCTGTGCAACCAGTGCCCGGTCCGCCAGACATGCCTGGACGCAGCCCTGGAGAACGCCGACACCCACGGCATCCGAGGCGGGCTGACCGAGCAGGAACGCGCCCCGATGCACACCCGGCTGCCGCACCGCCTGGACTACTCCCGCGTCAACGCAGCCGTCGCCGGACGCGACATCCACCTCACCTCCGCCGAGCGCCAAGCCGTCATCCACGCTGCCTACCGTCACGGCCTGCCCGCCCGCCGCCTGGCCTGGATCCTTAAGATCGACGAGGAGACCGCGCTGAAGCGCTACCGCGAGACCCGCCAGGCCCTTTGCCACCGCGACCTGGGAACCACCACGCCCACCAGCCCCCCGCCCGAGCACGGCGGTCAGACCCGGGACCGCGACGACTTCGGGACAGCGGCGTGAACCCCGACACCGCGCCGACGACGGCGCTCGTCACCGGCTGGGACCGCCTGGCCGTCATCATCCTCGGCGGAGCCGGATGCGCCCTGTCGGCCAGCGCGCTGATGCAGATGGCCATCGCCATCCACATCCGCCCCGCCCTGTGCTGGCTCTTCCCCCTGGTCGTCGACGGCTTCATCGCCTACGGCATCCGCGCGCTGCTCGTCCTGCGCACCGCCCCGCTGCGCGCCCGCCTCTACGTCTGAACGCTTGTCGGCACCGCGACCGGGGTCAGCGTGTGGGCCAACGCGCTGCACGCGGTCCGCCTCAACCAGACTGCCCCGGCCGGCGGGCTGCAGCTCGGCGACACCGTGGTCGCCTACCTGTCCACCGTCGCCCCGCTGGCCCTGGCCGGAGCGGTCCACTTGTACATCCTCATCGCCCGGGGCCCGGACAACCACGCCGACCGAACCGACCAGGCTGACCGCCCCGGTCACCACCAAGGCGGTCAGCGGTCACCGGGCGCCGGTCAGGCCGGTGCCGGTCAGCCGGTCAGCACGCCGACCGACCCGTCCCGGGTGACCGGGGAACTGCCTACCGCGCCGGTCCGGTCACTGACCGGGGCAGGTGACCCGGTGGGCGACGGCCGCCCGGTCACCGGTCACCCCGGCACCCGCAACCAGGCACACCAGGCTGCTGACCTGGGCGGTCAGCCGGACAGCGGCCCAGCGGTCAGTGACCGACCGGCCGCCACCGCGCCCGTCAGCGCCCACCCGGTCCGTCACCCGCCGGTCACTGACCTGCCGGTCACTCCCGCGCCGGTCAGTGACCGCGAGCCCCGCAGAGCCGGTGACCCGCGTCCTGACCTGGACACCCAGGAGCTGCTGGAGATCGCCCGGTCAGCGGTCAAAGCCCAGGACAAGCTGACCCGCCAGGTCGTCGCCCAGGCCATCCGGGGCCAACGCATCCCGCTGTCCAGCGACACGCTGACCGCGCTGATGGCCCAGCTCCGCGAGCAGCGCGACGAGCCGCTCACCACCTCCCGGGACTGACCCCGCACCACCAGCTCGCGTGACCGGGCCGGACAACCCGGCCCGGTCACCCACCCCCGAACAGCCACCTTCCGATTTCCTCCGACCGACTGGAGAGCACCATCATGCGCACCAACCCTGCCACGTCCACCGAAGTGGAGACCTGGCTGACCGTCCTGGTTCGGGAAGGCCACCTCCACCGCGCCGAAGCAGGCCCGGACACCACCTGGGTCGTGCAGAAGAGGCGTCACAGCCGCCAGTGGACCCTGCACCACCCGGTCCTGGCGATGGACTTCGTCGAGGACATCCTGCGCGAGGTCCACCAGCAGGAAGCGGAGTCGGACCGGTGAGCGCCAACGACACGTCGCCCAGCACGTCCGGACAGCAGCGTGAGGCCATCTCGGCTCCTGGCGGAGCAAGTTGTGGGGTAAGCACTGCTAACCCCGCTCCCGCCCCCAAGGGGGCGGGAGCTTCCCGTTCGGCAGCAGGCCCGGGGGTGCTTGCTGCCGAACGGGAAGACGGCCCAGGGGTGCCGTCGGGGGAGGAACAACTGCCGTCGAACCCCGCCATTCGCGTCGCGTCACGCCGACGACGTCCGCGCCACAGCGCCCAGCGCCGTACCTGCACCAGCCTGCGTTTCAGCGAAGCCGAATGGACCGCTGTCCAGCAAGCCGCCCTCGCTGCCGACCTCGCCCCCGGTGGTTACGCAGCCGCCGCCACCCTCGCTGCCGCATCCAGCGTCAACCCCACTGCCGCGGTCGCGGACTACCGGCGTGGGGTGCAGGAGCTGATGGAGTCCAACCGGCAGCTCGCCGCCGTCGGCAACAACTTGAACCAGGTCGCCCACTTCCTGAACACCGGCGGGCAGCCCGCTGGCGACCTGCGACAGCTCCTGCACCGCATCGACACCGTACTGGCCACAGTGGATGACGCGGTGGCCTGGCTGGTCCGCCGGTGATCCCCAAGATCCGGTACGGCACCCGCAGCACGTACGGCCTGGTCCGGTACCTGTTCGGTGCCGGCAAACGGGACGAGCACACCGACCAGCACTTGGTCGCGTCCTGGAACGACTACGCCCCCGACCCCGGCCGCAACCCTCACCACACTGTCGCCCAGCTCGCCGCCCAGCTCGACCAGCCGGTCAAAGCCCTCGGGGACCGGGCGCCGGACACGACGTTCTGGCACTGCTCGGTGCGCGCCGACCCCGGCGACCGGCACCTCGACGACAACGACTGGGCAGCCATCGCCCGCCGCATCGTCCAGGCCGTCGGTATCGCTCCCGAAGGCGACACCGCCGCGTGCCGGTGGGTGGCAGTCCGCCACGCGCAGGACCACATCCACATCGCCGCCACCCTGGTACGCCAGGACGGCCGCCGCGCCGGCCTGAAGTTCGACCAGCGCAAGGCACAGGCCGAAGCCCGCCAGATAGAAAAGGACTACGGCCTGCGCCAGCTAACCCCCGGCGACGGCACCGCCGCCAAAACCCCCACCAGCCAGGAACGGTTCAAAGCCGAGCGCACCGGCCGGGACGAGACTCCGCGCGAGACGCTCCGCGAAGCCGTCCGCCAGGCACTGGCCGGAGCCGCTGATGAAGCCGAGTTCTTCACCCGGATGAAGGACAAGGGCCTACGGGTCAAACCCACCCTGGGCTCGTCCGGGGACGTCCTCGGCTACGCGGTGGCCCTGCCCGGCGACCGCAACGCCAAGGGTGAACCCATCTGGTTCGCGGGCTCCACCTTGGCAGCCGACCTCTCCCTGCCCCGCATCCGCCTCCGCCTCGCAGGCGGCACCCCCGACCAGGACGCATCGCCACGAACCGGTGGTGCCCGGACCAACTGGTCAGCGCCTGCCTGTGGCCGCCGAGCCGCGTCCGGGATCGCCGAGCGCGCCGTCGTTCTCCTGGACAGCGACGACGACGGCGAGGCCGCAGCCCAGCTCGTCGGAATCGGCGAAGTCCTGGACGCCGTCGCCCAGACCTCCCCGGTCGCCACCCGCGCCGAGCTGGCCGCCGCCGCCCGCTCCTTCGAACGCGCCACCCGCAGTCACATCCGCGCCGAACAAGCCGACATCCGCGCCCTGCGCTCCGCCGCCCGGGGCATCATCCAGGCCGGCGGCGCCCTGGGCCGGGGCGAGGACGGCGGCGCCACCGCGATGCTGCTGTCCACCCTGGTTCTGGCCGCCATCGCCGCCGCCCGCTGGCACTCCGCCCGCGGACACGCCCAGCAAGCCGAAGCCTCCCGCCGGACCGCCCAGCACCTGCGCGCCGCCTACCGCCATGCCGCGGCAGCACCCATGAAGGCCCTGCACGCCAAAGGCGGTGCCCTTCCCGAAGCCCAACGCCGCGGGTATGAGACGACCCTGCGCGCCGCCCTCCCCGACCACGGCGTCTCCGCAGCACCGTCTGCGGACACGGTCGCGCTTGCCGCCATCCTGGCCGAGATCGAACAGGCCGGCCACGACCCCCAAGCCCTGCTCCAGCAGGCCATCGACATGCGCGAACTCGACACCGCCGAGAACGTCAACGACGTCATCCTCTGGCGCCTGCGCCGCCTGGCCAACCTCCCCGCATATCCCGCCGAGCCCGCCCGCAACCCGCAAGCCGGCACCGCCCGCATCAAACCCCCAGCCCCCCGGACCACACACCCGGCAATACCCAGCCCGGCTGCCTCCGACCCCCGCAACCGCCCGCCCCGACGCTGAACCCCGAAGTCAAAAAGCCCTGGACAACGCTCCCACCTGCTGTTATGGATGGAATGGAAGGACCTCGAACGGGAGATGACGCTCGTGCTCAGAACCACCCACCAGCAAGCGGCCCCCGCTGTCACTCCGTCGCCCCTGCCTGTCGGCGGAGACCCGCTGCGGCAGCTCCAGTACGAAACCGAGCCGCCCACCGTTCGCGGCACGACCCGGTTCACCGGCCACCCGCAGGAACTGGCGTTGCGTGGCATCCCCGTCATGTGCTCGGCCTGCCAGGCACGCCGCGACTGGATCCTGATCAACCACGGCTGCAACGTCTGGATCCGCTGCCGCTGCGGCAACCAGTGGCTCGAACCAGAAATCCGCGGGCGGACTTCGACGCCCTGCTCACCAACCCGAACTGGACCAACTACCCCAGCCTCGAACAGGCCATGACCGCCGCCGGCTTCGACGGCTCCTTCGCCGGCATCTACCTGGCGTAGCCAAGAGGGAACGAGCCAGCGGCAAGGAGCGCCACCAGCACAGTGGTGGCGCTCCTGCCTTTTTCCGGCGTTGATCAGCCCCGGGCAGTGCCCTTGGGAAGCTGGCCCCGGAAGTCGCAGCCGGGGCAGGTGTCCTCGCCTTCGATGTGGCCTTCGTACCAGCCGTGCACAGCGGCGTGGAGGACCGCTTCCTTCCAGTCGGTTTCGCCGCTCTCCACAGAGGCGATGGCGTTACCGACGATCACCCGGAGCAGTGGGCTTTCCGGCGACGGGTACGGCGGGGAGGGCATCGGCGAGTCGGTCATACCCCGAGCCTATGGGCCGCAGGACCATCACTCAGCCGCGATCGATGTTCCGGGGGATCTAGTTGGCGATCTACGGCCGCGTCCGCGTGCAAGTAGGTCCGATGTACTGCTGTCAATCCAGGCAATGGTGATATCAGTGTCGGCTCTATCACTGAACGGTTGGTGCGGGCGTGGCCGCCACCGGAGGGTGGCGGCCACGCCGTGAGCGGTGTCAGCCGAGGGTGAAGCGCTGTGCGGTGGTGTTGTTGCAGTCCCAGATCTGGAGGGCGTCGCCGGCCTGCTGCTTGTTGCCGTTGTCGTCGAGGCAGCGGCCGGACTGGGGGTTGAACAATGTGCCGTCGGGGCGGGTGACCCAGGTCTGGGCGGCGGTGCCGTTGCAGTCCCACAGTTGGGTGGGGGTGCCGTTGGCGGTGGCGCCGGCCGCCACGTCCAGGCATTTGCCGAAGACGTGCAGGGTCTGGTCGCCGGGGGCGGAGAAGCGCTGGGCGTCGGATCCGTTGCAGTTGTAGAGCTGGAGAGGGGCGGTGGGTGACGGGTCGGCGTTGACCACGTCGGCGCACAGGCCGGCCGGTCCGGTCAGCGGTCCGGGGGGTAGTTTCCACACCTGCGCGGGCGAGCCGTTGCAGTCGTAGATCTGGAGCTGTACGGCGCCGGGCGTGGTGGTGCCGCCGGGTACGTCGAGGCAGCGGCCGGAGGCGGTGTTGACCAGGGTGCCATCGGTGCGGTGGGTCCAGGTCTGGGATCCGGTCCCGGTGCAGCCGGCCAGGCTGGCCTGTGCGTTGTTGCCGGTGGCGCCGCCGGTGACGGTCACGCACTTGCCCAGTACGCGCAGGGTGTTGTCGGTGGGGTGGGCGAAGGTCTGGGCGGCGGTGTGGTTGCAGCCCCACAGCTGGAGGGTGGTGCCGTCGGCGGTGTTGCCGCCGTTGACGTCCAGGCACTGCCCGCCGGCGCCGATCACCTCGCCGCCGGTGGGGTTGGCGGTGGCGCTGCCGGTGAGCGCGACGGTGTGGGCCGAGGTGAGGGGCAGCGCGGCGGTGGTGACGGTGACGGTGCGATGGTTGGCGTTCCACGACCAGTCAGTCTCGGGCACCTGGACGCCGTCGACGGATACGGCGGTCGGTGCGGCGGAGTTGGACAGCCGCAGGGTGTAGGCGCGGGAGGTCGGGGCGCCACTGAAGCCGCCGCTCTGGGCGCCGATGGCCAGGGTGTGTGTGGTGTCGTTCCAGGACAGATGCGCGTTGGTGGACTTGCCGGTCTTGTAGTCGTTGCCCTCGCCGGCGTCGGAGTAGAGCGAGAAGGTGCCGTCGGCGCCGGCGGCGACGTTGACGGTGAGTTTGGTCAGCGGGCTCTGAGCCTGGTTGTCGACGTAGTCGGTGCGGGTCGGCATGATGCCGCCGCTCTTGATCAGGACCGGCATCCGCGAGAGCGGGGCGGTGATGGTGACGGTCGTCGGGCCGGTGTAGGTCTGGCCGGTGAAGTAGTCGGTCCAGCTGCCCGGCGGCACCCACACCGATGCCGAGCCGTTGCCGCCGGCGTCGTTCGGCGTGGTGATCGGTGCGACGAGGACGCCCGGCCCGTAGAGGTACTCACCCGTGGCGGTGTACGCGGCGTCCTGCGCCGGGTAGTCCAGGTACATCGGCCGCACGATCGGCACGCCGGTGGCGTTGGCCTGCTGGGCGAGGGTGTAGGTGTAGGGCACCAGGGCCTCGCGTAGCCGCAGCGAGGACTCGGCGCTGGCCGCGGCGGCGCCGGTGTAGTTCCACGGCAGGCGGTCGCCGTGGTCGGAGTGCATCCGGTCGACCGGCTGGAACACCCCGAACTGCATCCAGCGCGCGTACAGGTCGTCGGCGAGGTGGCCGCCGTGGAAGCTGCCGATGTCGTGGCTGACGTTGCTCAGACCGGCGGCGGCCTCATCAGCGGTAAAGCGGGCCTCGTAGGCCAGCATGTCCCAGTTGGGAGGGGTGTCCCCGGTGAATTGGAGGGTGTTGCGCCGCTCCGACCAGGGACCGATGGGGAAGTTGCTGGCGAAGCCGTTAGGCGGAGAGGTGCCGATGCGGGCGAAGGCGAAACCGCGCAGGCCCTTGGCGGTCCCGTCGTCGGCGTATGCCTGGTTGAGCAGGTTGTCGGCGGCGACGTGCGGGTCGGAGGCGCTGGAGTCACAGCAGTCGTCCAGCCACCAGGCGCGGGTGCCCTGCTGCTCGTAGGGCTGGTGCAGGGCGAGGTAGGCGGAAAGCTGCTTCGGGTTGGACCAGTCGAACTTGTAGGTGGTCCCGCTGAGAAGGGCCAGGCCGCCGGCCGCGCTGTTGGTGGCGGCGAACTTCGGGTCGTTCTTGTCGATCGTCG
The DNA here is from genome assembly GCF_036353415.1 of Actinacidiphila polyblastidii. NCBI lineage: Bacteria > Bacillati > Actinomycetota > Actinomycetes > Kitasatosporales > Streptomycetaceae > Actinacidiphila > Actinacidiphila polyblastidii. The sequence continues at coordinate 82,852 of NZ_JAZEWV010000012.1, read as the reverse complement.
GGTGGATATTCATGGACACCGACAGGCCCTGTTGCTTGGTCCAGTTCAGGAAGCCCTGGGGGTCGGGGAATAGGCTGGTGTTCCAGTTCCAGCCGTTCCAGTTGTTCGGGGCCTTCCAGTCGGTGTCCACCACCAGCCAGTCGATCGGGGTACGGGTGCTGCGGAATGTCGGCAGCAGCGTGTTCTGGTAGTCGGCGGCCGAGTAGGCCGAGTACCGCGAGTACCAGACTCCGTACGCGGACTGTGGCAGCAGATTCGTCCCGCCGGTCAGCGCGTTGAGGTCGGACAGGCCCTGCTTGTAGTTCTGGCCGTAGCCGAAGAAGTAGCCGTCCTGGTACGGCTGGGCGCCGTGGGAGGGGCGGTCGGTGACGGTGTGGTCGGCGCCGAGCAGCGCGGTGCGGGTGTCGTCCAGCAGGTACCAGCCGTCGCGGTCCAGGATCCCGGGGTGCTCGGGCACCGGCAGCCCGGGGTTGTCCAACGACCGGTACCAGCCGCCCAGCACGCTCGTCGGGCCGGCGCCGTAACCGGTGGTGGTCAGGTTGGTCGACGCTGCCGGGTAGGCGGTGGTGGCGACCGGGGTCACGGCGATGCTGTCGATGTTGACCTTGCCCGTGTCGCCCGCGTTCTGCGCCAGGCGCAGGGTGTCGGTGCCGGCGGTCAGATTCACTGTGGCGGAGGTGGTGGACCAGGTCTCCCACGAGGAGGTGGGCGGGAAGCTCAGTGCGGGGCCGGCTGCGCCGTTGACGGTGGTGGACAAGCCCGCGACCGTGGAGTACCCGTTGGAGTAGCGCACCTGGAGCCGGTAGGTGCCGGTGGAGGGGACTGCCGAGACGTCCTGCGCGAGACCGGCGCCGGTCTGCTCGAAGCCCGCGACGAACCCGGATCCGGTGTGCCCCCCGTGGTCGTACGCGACGGCCGCCTTGCCGGAGAACAGATCGTTCTCCGCCTCACAAGCGGCGCCCACCGCGCAGTACGAGGGAAATGCGGGCTTCGCGTTGACACCGGTGCCGGCCAGCGTCACAGACAGGTTCGCCGCGGTGAACGGTCCGCTGCCCTGCTTGTAGCGCAGCGTCAGCCCGCTGGTCTTGATCTCGCGGTAGCCGTCGGACGTCACATCCGTGGTGTACGCGGCAGCGGGGAGGTTCCGGTTGACGACGTTGAACGTCGTGCCGTCCTGGAACGCGCCGTCCCCGGCGTACTCCAGCCGCACCAACGTCGGACTCAGCACCTCGAAACGGGCGCTGCCGTCGACGACGCTGGACGACGCGGCGTGGGCTGCAGGCGCCGCAAGAGCACCGGACGCGATCAGCGCACCCAGCAGACCGAGCACGGCGCCGGCAGCAGGCACCCGTCGGTGCCTGCGGAAACGATTGAGAGGCATGAACACCCTTCTAATGACAACGTTGTCGGAGTAGGTCTGGATCGTGCACTTTGAGGTCGCCGGGTGTTGGGAGAGCGCTCTCCTGAATACTTGCTTGGCGGGCCTCCGTCAATACTCGGCGGCTTCTTCCCGTGCCATGTGAATGACGTTTTTCGACGCTTGGAGATTGTGTGCTCGAGGATCCCGTCGGGGGTCTTAGTCCATGTGAACGGCTGGCAGCGGTTGCTGAGTCACACGCATGTCGGGCTGGGTTCGGCCGACAGGCTGGGGAGTCCGAAGCAGAGCCGACGCTGTGGCCTGGCGCTGTTGGTCAGCGCCAGGCCGGCGATCATCGCGTATGAGGTGTGCCGTTCCTCCGTGTCAGGAGGGGAGGTTCCAGCGCTGGGCGTTGGTGTTGTTGCAGTCGAAGATCTGCAGTTGGGTGCCGTCGGTGGTGCTGGAGTTGGGGATGTCCAGGCAGCGGCCGGACTGGGGGTTGACCAGGGCCTTGGTGGCGGAGTTGTAGGTCCACTTCTGGCTGCCGGTGCCGTCGCAGCCCCAGAGTTGCACCAGGGTGTTGTTCCCGGTACCGCCGAAGGCGACGTCCAGGCACTTTCCCAGGATCTGCAAGGTGCCGTCGGAGGCCACGGTGACCTGCTGGGCGCCGCTGTTGTTGCAGGTCCAGATCTGGACGTGGGAGCCGTCGGCGGTAGAAGCGGCGTTGTCGTCGATGCACTTGCCGGCGTTGTCGGACGTGATCGCGCCGGTACGGGTGGCCGGCGGTGTGCCGCTTCCGCCGAGGGCTGCGACCAGGGCCTCGGCTGCGCTTGCCTGGGTGGTGGGTGTCCACAGGGCGAACGGGCCGATGAAGGAGTTGCCCTGTTGGCCGGAGCTATTGGTGTCGTTGGCCACGATGGAGTTCGCCGTGGTGGTGAGGAACGAGTCGTATTGCGTGGTCTTCGCGGCGGTGGCCAGGGCGCGCAGGTAGCGGGCGAAGATGCCCTTGAACGCGGAGCCGTCGCCGGTGCAGTTAGGCTCGCAGCCGTCGTAGAGCACGCCGTTGTGGTTGAAGCGCGCGACCGCGGCAGTGGCGATGGACGTCGCGGTGGTCAGCAGCGACGTGTCGCCGGTGGCGCGGGACTGCTCGGCCAGTCCTTGGAGGATGACGCCCTGGTTGTACGAGTAGTTCGCTGTGCTGAGTGTGCAGTTGGGGACGTTGAGCCCGTCGCGGACGAGGTTGCCGCTGATGAGGCCCGAGTTCTTGAACCAGTTCCACTCGGAGGTGGCCCAGCCGCCATAGGTCGTGTCACCGGCGATGCGGTTGTGCAGTCCGGCGGTGGCGGCGAGGAAGAGTTCGTTGGCGATCGAGGCTTTGTACTGCTTGGCGGTGCTCCAGTAGACGCCGCCGCCGCAGGTGGAGTCCCAGTAGTTGTGCATGTAGTTGGTGGTGGTCTTGGCCATGTTCAGGTAGTTGGTGTTGCCGGTGAGGTCGTAGGCCTGGAGCCAGGCCAGGGCCCACCAGCCGGTGTCGTCGATGTAGTCGTTGGTGAAGTTGCTGTGCTTTGCGTACGCGCCGGTGATGGCGTAGTCGTAGCTGCGGTCGCCGGTGGTCTGCTCGTATGTTTCCACGGTGCTCAGCGACACCGCCGAGGTCCACCAGCCCTTGGTGTCGATCAGTCCGTTGTTCGCGTCGTAGGACTTCATCAGGACCGCGATGCTGCTGGCGGCCGGGGTCGGTGCGGCCTGAGCGCTGACGGTATTGGGGATCAGCAGGAGCAGGCCGAGTACGGCGATCACCGCCCGTGCCGACCATCTTTTGAGCGTGGAGGGATTCATTGGTCTTCCACCTCTTGTGGGGGGAGGGGAGCGGTCAGGAGGGGAGGTTCCAGCGCTGCGCGTTGGTGTTGTTGCAGTCGAAGATCTGCAGCTGGGTGCCGTCGGTGGTGCTGGAGTTGGGGATGTCGAGGCAGCGGCCGGACTGCGGGTTGACCAGGGCCTTCGTTGCGGAGTTGTAGGTCCACTTCTGGCTGCCGGCCCCGTCGCAGCCCCAGAGTTGCACAAGGGTGTTGTTGGCGGTGCCGCTGAAGGAGACGTCCACGCACTTGCCCAGGATCTGCAAGGTGCCGTCGCTGCCGACGGTGACCTGCTGGGCGGCGGAGTTGTTGCAGGACCAGGACTGGATGTGGGAGCCGTCGGCTGTCGAGGCGGCGTTGTCGTCCAGGCACTTGCCGGCGTTGTCGGAGGTGATCGGGCCGGTGCGGGTGGCCGGCGGCCCCGGGGGCTTGGCGCCGCCGTTGCCGTTGTAGGAGGGCGGCGCGGAGGAAGCGCCGGTGGCCCAGTTGGTGTTGGCGGTGGTGCCGAGGGTGAGGTTCAAAGTGCCGCCGCCGGTGGCGAAGTTCGCCGGCAGGTAGGCGTTGTTCCAGTTCGCGCCGTTGAGTGTGGCGCTTTGTACGTAGGGGGCGTTGTCGGCGGCCTGCGGGGCGTTGACCACCAGGTGGCTGCCGTTGCCCAGCGTCACGTCGACGTTGGTGAACAGCGGGCTGCCCAGGGCCAGGTCGGAGGTGCCGGGGGTCTCGGGGTAGAAGCCCATCGCGGACCAGACGTACCAGGCGCTCATCGTGCCCAGGTCGTCGTTGCCGACCCCCCAGTTCGCCGGGCTGTTCGGCCACAGCTGGTCCTGGACCTGGCGGACGATCTTCTGCGTCTTCCAGGGCTGGCCGACGTAGTCGTACTCCCAGGGCAGTTCGATCGACGGCTCGTTGCCGAGGTCGGCGTGCGAACCGCCGGAGCCGTGGAAGTCCGACAGCACGCTGTCGAGGTAGCTGATGTACTTGGCGTTGCCGCCCATGGCGTCGGCAAGTCCCCGGATGTTGTGCGGGACCGCCCCGGTGTACTGCCAGGACGTGCCCTCCACGAACTGGTCGCTGCTACTTGCGTTGAACCCCGACTTCCAGCTGCCGTTCAGCTGCTTGGGCTGCATGAAGCCGCTGCCGGTGTTGAAGACGTTCTTCCAGTCCTGCGCCCGGTTCGCGAACTGCGACGCGGTGGTGGTGTCGCCCAGCGCGCCGGCGAAGGCGGAGGTCGCGAAGTCCTGCGCGCTGTACTCGAGCAGCGTGGCCACCGAGCCGTAGAAGTCCCGCGGGTAGGAGCCGTCCGAGGGCAGGTAGCCGTACTTGGTCTGCAGGTCCAGGCCCATCCTGATCGGGTTGGACGTGGTGCCCTCCTTGACCATGTCCGCCTTGGCGGCCGCGGTGTCGAAGTTCCGGGCGCCGAAGGCGTAGTAGTCCGCGACGATCGCCGGGCCCGGGTCGCCGTTCATCACCTGGGTCTCGGCGGAGTTCAGCGACCACTTGGGGAAGAACCCGGCCTGCGCGTAGTCGTTGACCAGCGACTGCGCGCTGTCGGACGCCTGCTGAGGTGCGACCAGTGCCTCCAACTGCGCCTGGGTGCGATAGATGTCCCACCCGGAGTACGTGCCGTACTGGGCCTTCTGGCTGCCCGAGACGGTGTGCACCTGGTGGTCGAAGCCCCAGTACCTGCCGTCGCTGTCGCTGAGCAGGTTCGGGTGCAGCAGCGAGTGGTACAGCGAGGTGTAGAACACCTTCTGCTGGTCGGAGGTGCCGCCGCTGATCGCGATCTTGCCGAGCACGCCGTTCCACGCGTTGTGCGCGGCCGTGCGGGTGCCGTTGAAGTCCCAGTTGGGGTTCTCCGCAGCCCGGTTGGCCGTCGCGCCGGCGATCGAGACGTACGACAGGCCGACCTTGGCCTGCACCGTGCGGTTGCTGGTGGTGTTGAACGTGACCGAGTCGCCGCCGTTGAAGGTGCCGTTGCCGGTCATCGGCTGGTCGAAGACCATGTCGAAGTACGCGGTGTACGAGGGCGCCGACGCGCAGAACAGCCCAGCGTCCACCGAGCCGCTGACCTCGGTGCTGCTGACCCTGTTGAAGTGCAGGTTGGTGGCCTTGTCCGCGTTCAGCTTGAACAGCAGGTTCGCCTGCGTGGTCGCCGGGAAAGTGAAGCGGGCCATGCCTGAACGGGCGGTGGTGGTCAGCTCGGTGTTGACCCCGTTGTTGAGGTTGACCGAGTACGCGCCCGCGCTCGCCGACTCGTTGCTGTGGCTGAAGCCGACGGTGGCGTTGCCGTCGACCCCGCCGGTGGTCGGCAGTACGGGGATGTCGCCCATCGCGCCGCAGCCGGGCCCGGAGATGTGGTTCAGGCTGAAGCCTGTGACAACGTTGTCAGAGTAAGCGTAGTTACCGCCGGGCGGCCGGGAGGACGTGTCGGGGCTCCACGAGACCATGCTGAACGGGGTGTCCGCGCCGGGGAAGGTGTTACCGCCGTTGGACGTCCCCAGCAGCGGATTGACCAGGGAGGCGGGATCGGAGACCGCCGCCGGCGCGGCCGCGTGCGCGGCGGTGGTGGGGGCGGCCACTCCGAGCAGGAGGAGGCAGCTTGCCAGGGGAATACGCCATCGCTTCATTGCGGCTCCAGGTGCGAACGGCACGGCTGCGGCACGGCTGTTGCTGCACCGGTGGGGGGTTGAATCCCGCACAGCAAAGGGCAGCGCCTCGCCACCTGTCAACGCAAATGACAGAGTTGGACGGCGGATACGTACGGACATCGGAGCAGCGGTGTCACTTGGTGGGAGGTGACCGACCGTCACGTACAGCTGTCCCTCCACCGGCGCGGGCGGCCCGGCCAGTGGCCCCGACCTCTCTGCTCATGGTCGGCTCACCCACCCCCACCAGGGCATGCACCGAAGAAGCGGACCGGCGGCGGCAGTCGCCGCCGACCGGGGACACCGTCGCCATCACCCTGCGTGGCCCAGGAGTGAATCCGGACCCGAATCATCCGACCACGTGTCCAGACGATTGACGCCGTTCCGACGGCTGGCTAGCTTCTACGGAGAGCGCTCTCCGGCATTCGATGATGTCCCCCCGCATCAGACACGGTTCAGGAGCCCCCCATGCGCGTGCAGAGATCCCGGCGGGTTACCGTGCCCGCACAGCAACCATGACAACGATGTCTTCAAGTATCGCCCTCGGCGCCGCGGCACCCGCCGTCAACGCGGTGATCCGCGACAGGTTCTGCTACGCCCGGGGCCCGGGACTGAGCGCCCAAGGCCGGCGGCCGGTCAGCGCCGCCGTCCAGTCCCACTCGGTCGGGTTGTTCCTGTCGCTGACCTCGGCGCCGCACAACCGGATCTCCGGTGACACGGCGTACGTGAACGAGACGGGGAGCGAGTGGGCCTGGTTCCAGAAGAGCGGCATGGCTGACGACATCACCAGGCCGACCCCGAGCACACCGCTGCACCACCGACCGATGGCACCTCCGCGCAACTGCCCGATCGGCCTGCTTTAACCCCCACGGTGAGGACCGGTGATGAAGAGATACATGTTGGGTCTTGTCACAGCGCTGACGGCTGCGCTGAGCATGGGCGCCGTGCTGCCGGCGGTGGCGAGCGCGGGATCGGCGCAGGCTGCCGCCGCACCCGCCAAGTTGCGGGTCATGCCGCTGGGTGACTCGATCACCTGGGGAGTGGGCAGCAGCACCGGAAACAGCTACCGGGGCGCACTGTGGGACCAGTTGACGGGTGAGGGGCACGCGCTGGACTTCGTCGGGAGCGGGCGCAACGGCACGCTCGCCGATCCTGACAACGAGGGGCACTCGGGCTGGCGGATCGACCAGATCGCCGGCATCACCGACGGCGTGCTGGCCCGCGACCGGCCCAACGTGGTGACCCTCGAGATCGGCACCAACGACCTGAACCAGAACTACCAGGTGCCGACGGCCACCAGCCGGCTGCGAGCGCTGGTCGACCAGATCACCGCCGACGTACCCGACGCCACCGTGCTGGTCGCCTCCCTGATCGTCTCCACCAACTCCACCGAGGAGCCGAACCGGCCGGCTTTCAACCAGGCGGTTCCCGGCATCGTCCAGGCCGAGCAGGCCGCGGGCAAGGACGTCGCCTACGTCGACATGAGCGCCCTGACACCGTCCGACCTTTCCGACGCCCTGCACCCGAACGACGGCGGCTACGTCAAGATGGCCGCTGCGTTCAACCGCGGCATCCAGGCGGCCGACGCCGCCGGCTGGATCAAGGCACCCGTGGCCACCGGCGGGTTCGTCCAGTCCGGGATCACCGGCAAGTGCCTGGATGACGCGTTCAGCTCCACCGCCAACGGCACCCCCGTGCAGTTGTGGGGCTGCGACGGCAGCGACGCCCAGTGGTGGACACTGCACACCGACGGCTCGCTCAGGACACTGGGCAAGTGCATGGACGCCGCTGCCGGAGGTACGGCAAACGGCACCAAGGTCCAGCTGTACGACTGCAACGGGACGGGCGCGCAGGTCTGGCAGCCGTACAACGGCGGCTACCGCAATCCGCAGTCCGGCCGGTGCCTGGACGATCCCGCCTCCTCCACCACGGACGGCACGCAGTTGCAGCTCTTCGACTGCAACGGCACCAACGCGCAGAAGTGGACCACCCTGACGGCAGTCTGAGCCGGACCAGCGCGGGCCGGAACCGGTTCGCGGCGGCACCCGGCCCCTATCGGGCCGGTGCCGACGCGTCCCACCGAAGGCCGCGACGCTGTCGTGCCCACCCCGAGCCGACGCGGAACCTGAACCGCCTCCAATAAGTCAACCAGGGACGAAACAAAGCACTGCCGGCGCCAGCGCGTCGCCAGAGGTCTGTCACGTGTTGATCGCTGACCTGGTGGGCCAGGAAGCCTGAGCGCGTCGCCCGCCTTGGTCCCGCGTGCGGGCCGTTGATGTCCGCTGATCGCAGTAATTCCGATTGCGGCCGGCCGTCTCGGCGCGCGCCCCGGCCTGGCACCAACAGCTGGACGACTGCAACGCACCGGGTGCCCAGATGTGGGCCGACCTTCCGGCGCTGTAGCGCCCATTCCCCCCATGAAGGAGAAATTCAATGCCAGCACGACGATGGCTCGGTGCCGCGCTCGGCGGCGCCCTGATCGCGGCCGGGATAGCCGGGCAGGCGGCGACCGCGCCCGCTGCGGCGGCCAGTGCCGCATGCCCGTGGGTCGGCTCGACCGCCCCGGTCGGCGACCGGGTGACGCAACTGCTCGGTGCGATGTCGCAGAACCAGAAGCTGTCCATGGTCGCCGGTACCGGCAGCAGCGCCTACGCGGGCGTCGTCCCGGCGATCCCGGGCCTGTGCATCCCGGAACTGGACCTGGAGGACGGGCCGTCCGGAGTGGGGGAGGGGTTGTCCGGTGTCACGCAGATGCCCGCGGCGGTCAGCGCCGCGGCCACCTGGGACACCGCCGCCGAGCAGCAGTACGGCGCTGTGGTGGGAGCCGAGCAGGCCGGGAAGGGCTCGGAGGTCGACCTCGGCCCGACAGTGAACCTGGTCCGCGACCCGCGCTTCGGCCGCGCCTTCGAGACCATGGGGGAGGACCCCTATCTGGCGGGCGCGATGGGCGCCTCGGAGATCCGCGGAGTGCAGAGTCAGGGCGTGATGGCCCAGGTCAAGCACATCGCGGTGTACAACCAGGAGACCAACCGCAACAACCCCTCCGACAACGCTGTCATCGGTGACCGGGCGCTCCAGGAGCTGTACCTGCCGGCCTTCCAGGCCGCGGTGCAGCAGGGAGCCGCCTCCTCGGTGATGTGCTCCTACAGCACGATCAACGGCACCTACGCCTGCCAGAACAAGAACCTGCTGACGACCATCCTGCACAACCAGTTCGGCTTCCAGGGCTACGTCACGTCCGACTGGGGCGCCACCCATGCCACGGCCGACTCCGCCAACGCCGGTATGGACATGGAAATGGGCAGCAGAGACTACTACGGCGATCCGCTGACAACGGCCCTGGCCAACGGCTCGGTCTCGCAGAGCACCCTGAACACCATGGTGGGCCGCATCCTCACCGAGATGTTCACCTTCGGCCTGTTCGACAAGGCGCCCAGCGGATCCACCGGCACGCACGTGAGCACCACCGCCCACGTCGACACCGCCACCCGGATCGCCGAAAACGGCACCGTCCTGCTGAAGAACTCCGGCAGCATCCTCCCGCTCACCACCTCCTCGGGATCGGTCGCCGTCCTGGGCAACTGGCAGAACTCCGGCGGCGGCAGCGCCTCGGTCCACGCGGACTCCGTGGTCAGTCCCCAACAGGGAATCGCCACCCGCGCCGGCTCAGGCGTGAACGTGCAGTACGCCCAGGGCTCCACGACCTCCTCCACCCTCGCCGATGTCCCGGCGAGCGCGCTGACCCCCGCGTCCGGCAGCGGCAGCGGCCTGACCGGCCAGTTCTACAACAACACCGACCTGTCCGGCACCCCGGTCCGCACCAGCAACAGCGCAACCCTGGACTTCGAGTGGAACGGCGGCTCACCGGGCGCAGGCGTCAACGCCACAAACTGGTCGGCGAAATGGACCGGCACGCTGAAGGTGCCGGCGACCGGCGTCTATACCTTCGCCACTACCAGCGACGACGGCAGCCGCCTCATCCTGAACGGACAAAAGCTGATCGACCAGTGGGGGGACCAGGCGCCCAGCCGCCGCTCGGCCAGCTTCACTCTCACCGCGGGCCAGACGCTGCCCGTCGAGGTCGACTACTACAACAAGTCCGGCGGCAGCAGCCTCAGCTTCTCCTGGACTCCGGCGAACTACACCGACAGCGCCATCACCCAGGCCGTGTCGCTGGCCAAGAACTCCGCAGTGGCCGTCGTCTTCGCCAAAACCGACGAATCCGAGGGTTCGGACCTCCAGGATATCGAACTGCCCGGTGATCAGAACCAGTTGATTGCCGACGTCGCCGCCGTCAACCCCCGCACCATTGTGGTCCTGAACACCGGATCGGCCGTCACCATGCCCTGGATCGGGAGCGTGGCCGGGGTCATGGAGAGCTGGTACGCCGGCCAGAGCGAAGGCACTGCGATCGCTGCTCTGCTCTACGGCGATGTGAACCCCTCGGGCAAACTCCCGGTCACCTTCCCCAAGTCGCTCACCGACGTGCCCGCCAGCACAGCCGCGCAGTGGCCGGGACAGAACAACCAGGTCCAGTACTCCGAAGGCCTGGCCATGGGCTACCGCTGGTACCAGTCCAAGGGCATCACCCCCCTGTTCCCGTTCGGCTTCGGCCTGTCCTACACCACCTTCGGGTACAGCGGCCTCAACGTCAGCGGGCCGGACGCGCACGGCAACTCCACCGTGACCGCCACCGTCACCAACACCGGCAACCGCGCAGGAACCGACGTCGCCCAGCTCTACCTCACCGCCCCATCCGCCGCAGGAGAACCCGGCGAGCAACTCAAGGGCTTCCAGCGCGTCGACCTCCAGGCGGGTGCGAACAAGCAGGTCACCTTCACCGTGCCGGCGCATTCCCTGGCCTACTGGAACACCGCCACCGGCAACTGGTCCACCGCCACGGGCACCTACGCCATCGCCGTCGGTGACACCTCGGGCAGCCCGCAGTTGACCGGCAGCCTGAACGTAACCACGACGAACACGGGCAACACCGTGACCGTCACCAATCCGGCGGGCATGAGCAGCCCCACCGGTTCCGCAGTCGCGCTGACCCTGCACGCCTCGGACTCCGCCTCCGGCCAGAACCTGACCTGGACGGCAGGGGGCCTTCCCGCTGGCCTGGCCATCAACTCCGGCACCGGCACCATCACCGGCACACCCACCACCGCAGCGACCAGCACCGTCACTGTCACCGCGACGGACGGCACCGGTGCGGCAGGCTCCACCACCTTCGTGTGGACCACCACGACGCCAGGTGGCGGCGCCGGAACTATCGTCTCCGCACTGGCCTCCACACTGTGCCTGGACGTACAGGCGGCCAACTCCGCCAACAGCACGCCCGTCCAGACCTACACCTGCAACGGCAGCGACGCCCAGCAGTGGACCACGGGCACGGACGGGACCGTGCGCGCACTGGGCAAATGCCTGGACGTCACCGCCGCCGGCACCGCCAACAACACCAAGGTCCAGCTCTACGACTGCAACGGCAGCAGCGCCCAGGTCTGGCAGTACCGGGCTGACGGCTCGTTCCTGAACCCCTCCTCGGGCCGCTGCCTGGACGTGCCGGCCGCTTCCACCGCCATCAGCACCCAGGTGCAGATCTACGACTGCAACGGCAGCCCGGCGCAGAAGTGGACCCGGACGTGAGCCCCGCTGATCGGGGAGGGATCACAGCCCCACCCTAAAACGGCAATTCGCGACACTGATGACCGCCCGCGGGTCCGGGCGGGGTCTTTGGACTCCCGGGCCCGCGGATCGGCAAGAGCCGTGGCCTTGACGCCCATTCGGGCAGGCAACACACTGTGCGCGATGTTGCGTCGGGCTACGAGAGGGAGGTGTCGCACAGCTCTGACAACGTTGTCTAAAAAGTGGTTCGGGTGACCCGGAAGCGCCCCGTCCACGAAGAGCAGCACGTGCTTTCCGCCGTGTCGAAGGAGTTCTCCTTGTCTGCCATTCATCCACGCCGTGCGCGGGCCGTCCCGGCGGTCCTGGCGGCAGCAGCCGCCTTGATCGCCTCCGCGCTCGCGGTCGCTCCCTCCGCGTCCGCGATCCCCGCGGAGGCGACCGCGACAAGCTGCCCCTGGGTCACCTCCAAGGCGCCGATCGCCCAGCGTGTCGACCAGGTGCTCGCCAGGATGACCCTGGCGCAGAAACTGCAGGAAGTGCACGGTGACGGCAGCGACGCCTACGCCGGTACGATTCCCGCCATCCCGGAACTGTGCGTCCCCGCGTTGACCCTGGACGACTCCCCGGCCGGCGTCGGCCACGGGATGTCCGGGGTCACCCAGCTGCCCGCACCGGTCGCAGCCGCTTCGACCTGGGACACCCAGCTGACCAAGCAGTACGGCAAGGTGATCGGCAGCGAGCAGTGGGGGAAAGGCAACGTCGTCGACCTCGGCCCCACGGTCAACATCGTCCGCGACCCGCGGTGGGGCCGCGCCTTCGAGGCATACAGCGAAGACCCGTACCTCACCGGCCAGATCGGCGCCGCCGACATCGACGGCATCCAGAGCACCGGCGAAATGGCACAGGTCAAACACCTCGCGGTCTACAACCAGGAGACCAACCGCAACAGCTCCACCGACAACGCGGTCATCGACCAGCGCACGGAGCAGGAGATCTACCTGTCGCAGTTCGGCGACATCATCAAGCAGTCGAACCCCTCGTCGGTGATGTGCTCCTACAGCTACATCAATGGCCAGGCCGCCTGCCAGGACCCGTACGTCATGCAGCAGGTGCTGCGCAAGCAGTGGGACTACCAGGGCTTCGTCACCTCCGACTGGGGCGCCACCCACTCCACCATGCCGTCGGTCAAGGCCGGCATGGACATGGAGATGGCGACCGGGCAGTACTACGGTGACCCGCTGGTGCAGGCCCTCGCCGGCGGCCAGGCCACCGAGGCCGACATCGACAACCTGGTGCGCCCGACGCTGACCCAGATGTTCCGGTTCCACCTGTTCACCCGGCAGCCCACCGGCACGCCGGACACCGTGGTCACCACGCCCGCGCACCGCAAGGTCGGCCGTCAGGTCGCCGAGGACGGGACGGTGCTGCTGAAGAACCAGGGCGGCATCCTGCCGCTGTCGCCGAGCAAGAAGTCCTCGATCGCGGTCATCGGCGACGACGCTGGGCCGAATGCGCTCACCTCGGGCGGCGGTTCGGCGGCCGTGCGGGCCGACTCGATCGTCACCCCGTACGACGGCATCGCCAAGCGCGCGGGCAAGAACGTCACGGTCACCTACTCCCAGGGCGACAGCTCCAACGGCGGTCTGCCGCTGGTGCCGTCCAATGTGCTCACCCCGAGCTCCGGCTCTGGCAACGGGCTCACCGTCCAGTACTACGACGGCACGGCGCCGGCCGGTTCGCCGGTCGCCACCGGAAACGTCGACCAGGTGGCGTACAGGTGGAACGGCGGCTCCCCGGCCGCGGGGGTGCCCGGCAGTAACTGGTCGGCGAAGTACACCGGCACCCTGACGGCGCCGAGCACCGGCACCTACACCTTCTCGCTCAACAGCGACGACGGCAGCCGGCTGATCCTGGACGGCAAGACGCTCATCGACAACTGGCACGACCAGGGCGGCGACACCGCCGCGAAGGGCACCGTCGACCTGACCGCCGGGCAGAAGGTCGCCGTCGAGCTGGACTACTACCAGGGCGGCGGCGGCTCGTCGCTCCAGCTCGGCTGGCAGGCGCCCGGCGGCCCGGCGACCCCGCTGGAGGCGGCGGTGGCCGCTGCCAAGGCGTCCGACACCGCCATCGTGTTCGCGAGCAACAACGGGAGCGAGGGCAGCGACCTCAGCAGCATCGACCTGCCGGCCGACCAGAACGAGCTGATCCAGGCCGTGGCCGCGGCCAACCCGCACACGATCGTCGTCCTGAACACCGGCTCGGCGGTCACCATGCCGTGGCTCGACTCGGTCGAGGGCGTCTTCGAGGCGTGGTATCCGGGGCAGGACTATGGCAGCGCTATCGCGGCGCTGCTGTTCGGCGACGTGAACCCGTCGGGCAAGCTGCCGGTGACCTTCCCCAAGAGCCTGGCCGACGTGCCGGCCGCGACGCCGGCCCAGTGGCCCGGTGTGGACGGCAAGGTCGCCTACTCCGAGGGCCTCAATGTCGGCTACCGCTGGTACGACACGAAGGACATCGCACCGCAGTTCGCCTTCGGATCGGGCCTGTCATACACGTCGTTCGAGTTCAGCGACCTGAAGGTGTCCAAGCCCACCACGACCTCGCTCGGCAGCGTCAAGGTCGGCGTCGACGTCACCAACACCGGTGAGCGGGCCGGCTCGGACGTCGTCCAGCTCTACGTCGGCGATCCGGCCGCCACCGGGGAACCGTCCTCGCAGCTCAAGGGCTTCCAGAAAGTCGACCTTAAGGCCGACCAGACCAAGCACGTCACCCTGACGCTGCCCGCGACGGCGTTCCGCACCTGGAACACCACCGCGCAGGCATGGCAGGTCGCCGACGGCGCCTACCAGCTGATGGTGGGCGACGCCTCCGACCACCTGCCGCTCCAGGGCACGGTGCGCGTGACTCGCACCTACGGGCCGCAGGGCGTGACGCTCAAGGCGCCCTCCGTCCTTCCGAGTGGACACACCCAGATCACCGGCACGTTCATCAACGGCTCGGACCTGCCGGTGACCGGTGTCGTCGTCACACCGGGCGTGCCGGCCGGCTGGAAGATCAGCCCGGCAAACGTCACGCTCAAGAAGGTGCCCCCGCACACACAGCAGACCGTCGCCTTCACCCTCACCCCGCCCCAGCAGGCGACCCCCGGCACCGGACGGATCACCCTGGACGCCACCTTCCACGAACAGAGCGTGGGCAATGCGAAGGTCGCCCAGGCCGGCCAGGACGTGAGCACGCCCTACCCCAGCTTCGCGGCAGCCTTCAACAACAAGGGCGTCAGCGACAACGCCGCTCCCACAGCTGCCAACTTCGACGGCTCCGGCTACAGCTACTCCGCCCAGAATCTCGCGGCAGCCGGCATCACCCCGGGCGGCACGGTCACCTCGGGCGGCGCCACTTTCAACTGGCCGCAGGCGCAGCCGGGCACCGCCGACAACATCGCCACCGCCGGCCAGGTGGTCCCGCTGGCCGGCAGCGGTACCCAACTGCACGTCCTGGGCGCGGGCGGCCCCGGCAGCCAGAGCGGCGACATCATCGTCACCTACACCGACGGCACCACCTCGACCGGGAGAATCACCCTCAACGACTGGTGGGCCAACTCCGCCAGCCCCGGCAGCACCCTCGTAGCCACCACGAAATGGAACCAGGGCCCCACCGGCAGCGGCCCCCACGACGTGAGCCTGTACGCCACCTCCATCCCCGTCACCGCGGGCAAAACGGTGGCCTACCTCACCCTGCCCGACCTACCGGGGCTGCACCTCTTCGCGGCCTCGGTGAGCTGAAGGAGGCCGCCACGCGTCGCCGATGAGGTTCGGCCGGTGCGCATAGGAGTCAACCTGCCTCGGGACATCCGCGCCCGAGGCAGGTGACGGGTTACCGTCCGAGGTGTTACTGGCGGCGCGCCTGATGAGAATCATGAAGTGCACTCTCTGGCAGAGGTAGGTGCTACCTGCTGCCTGCCGGGAGGGGAGCACGTACCCCATCCGGTGCCAAGTGCCGACGGGCTTGAGAGCGTCGGCGTCAGGGCAGTGGTCAGCGTGGAGTCAGTGCCGACGACGGCCTCCTCCTTGTTCGTCTTCGACGGTGAGCGTACGCAACCGCCGACCTGATCGGGCATACGGCAAGGCCGCCCCTTGCCGGTGGGCACGGGGCGGCCTTATGCGGTTGCGGTCGGGGAGTCAGGTGTCGGCGAGCTGGTTGGACAGGTTCAGGGCGGCGGTGGCGTAGGCGAGGGCGTGGCACAGGCCGGTGACCTCGTAGAGGGTGGGGCGGACCAGGTCGGGCCAGTGGTCGGGGGCGGCGGGCCAGCGGGCGAGCAGCACCTCGGTGGTGGCATGGCCCAGGTGGGCGTGGACGGTCCAGCCTGCGCGGGAGGCGGGTTCCCAGCGCAGGCGGATGCGGCCCAGGGGAAGTCTGGTGGCGTGCGTCGGGAGCCAGACCACGTCGAGGGGTCCGTCGGGGAGGCCGGAGATGCGGCGGACGAGCGCGCCGCCGGTATCGGTCGGCATCGGCTGGAGGGCGAGCGTATGCAGCGGCAGCGTGGTGGAAGCGCGAGAGGGGCTGGGGATAGGTGTCTCCTGGAGGGTGGGGCGGGCGGGTTCAGGCCCAGGCGAGGGCGTCGCGGATTCCGGGCGGGAGGTAGCCTTCCTGGCCGTCCTCGGCGATGAATACGACGCCGTCGCTGATGACGATGCTGGTGCCGAGGAAGTGGGCGAAGGGCCAGTCGGGGTTGATGGCGAGGCGGACCTGCAGGTTGGGGTCGAGGTTCTGGAGCTGGCTGAGCAGGTAGCCGACGGTCAGGTTCTGGGGCACGGAAACCTCCGGGAAGTGGGATGCGGGAGGAACGGATGGTGGCGCGGTAGGGGCGTCAGTGCGGGTCGAGGCGGAGCAGGTCGCGCAGGACCTTCGGGCCGTTCGACGGGCTCGGCTCCGGCGCGCGGTGGTTGGCCAGGTGTCGGCGGCGGGATTCGTTGACGTAGCCCTTGCCGGGTTCCTGCATCTGCTACTGCCCGCATGAGCAGACGGAGCGGCTGTAGGCGCGGCCGGGGCAGTCGGGGTGGAGCGGCTTGCCGGAGCTGGTGTGCTGGTGCTCGGCCGGGCACAGGGTGCTGTCGGCGTGGTGGTTGGTCAGCGGAGCGCGGAAAGCCACGAAGGTTCCTCTCGGTCGGGGGCCGGTCGGCCCGGTGTGCGGGCCGACCGGGGGCGAGATGGGTTCAGGCGGCCAGCAGGAACAGGCGCTCGGTGATCGGCGCGCTCTC
Source organism: Actinacidiphila polyblastidii (assembly GCF_036353415.1). Lineage (NCBI taxonomy): Bacteria > Bacillati > Actinomycetota > Actinomycetes > Kitasatosporales > Streptomycetaceae > Actinacidiphila > Actinacidiphila polyblastidii. The sequence continues at coordinate 66,108 of NZ_JAZEWV010000012.1, read as the reverse complement.
GTCGGCCACCGCGACCAGACCCTTGTGCAGCAGGCGGAGCAGGGACCGGGCGGTGTCGACGTGGCGGGTGCCCATGGCGTGGCTGATCTCGGGGAGGCAGGCTCCGTCGGGCCGGGCGGCGAGGAGGGCCACGATGCCGCTGTCGCGGTCGAGGGACTGCTCGAAGGAGTAATCCCAGGTGTGCACCAGGCCGTTGACGGTGACGACGAGGCTGAGCACGAACCCGGTGCTGTGCACCGGGCTGGTGGCCGCCAAGGCGAGGCCGAAGACGGTGACGGCGGGACCGCAGAACCGGTGGGTGGCGTGTGAGAGCAAGGGCGACTCTTTCGTGCGGGCGGCAGTGGGCAGGGGCGGCCGGGCCGGTGGCCGACCGCCGGTGGGATGCTCTTATGGATGTCAAGCTGCGGTTGTGAGCTGTTCTGCGGTGATGGTCGTCGGCGTGGGGGCGGTCAGGATCTGGTAGATCTCGCGGGCGATGTACCGCTTGAGGCAGCGGATGATCTCCTTCTTCGACAGGCCCTCCTTCGTCCGACGCTCCATGTACTCCTTGGTGCGTTCGTCCCAGCGCAGGCGGCAGAGGACGATGCGGTAGAGGGCCGAGTTGGCCGCTCGGTCGCCGCCCCGGTTGAGGCGGTGGCGCTGGGTGCGCCCGGAGGATGCCGGAAGTGGGGCGGCGCCGCAGAGCATGGCGAAGGCGGCTTCCGAGCGAAGGCGTTCGGGGTTCTGGCCGACGGTGACCAGCAGTTGCCCGGCGACGTCGGAGCCCACTCCGTTCTGGGCGAGCAGGGCCGGGGCGATCTCCGAGGTGAGCGGGGCGATGAGCTCGTCGAGCTCGCCGACTTCCTCGGTGAGTCGCTGGTGGCGGCGGGCCAGGGTGCGCAAGGCGAGCTTGGCCGCGACGGCGGGCTCCCCGGCACGGGCTGTGTCGGGTCGGGAGGCCGCGCATGTGGCGATCAGTTGCTTGTCACCCAGCTCGCGCAGGACGGCGCGTAGTTCCTCCGGCGCGCTGATGACCAGGGTCTTCATCTGCCTTTGTACGTCGGCTCGTTGGCGGACCGCGCTGCGGCGGGCGACGCGCAGGCTCCGCAGGGCCTCCACCTGGCCGTCGCGGAGCTTGGGTATGCCGGTGCGGCGTCGGGCCAGGGCCGCGCGGGCCGCCGCCTCGGCGTCCACCGGGTCGGACTTGCCCTGCCAGCGGCGGGCCTTGCGGTCCGGGCGGTCGATCTCGACCACGCTCACGTCCTGCTCGTGCAGGTAGCGGGCGAGTCCGGCTCCGTAGGCGCCGGTGCCCTCCACCCCGACCAGGACCAGGGTGCCGAACGAGTGGAGCCAGGCCAGGAGCTTGCGGTAGCCGGCCGCTGTCGCCTCGAACTGCTCGGCGCCCAGCGGGCGCCCCGCCGAGTCGATAGCCGCCGCGGTGTGGGTGTCCTTGTGTGTGTCGACGCCGCCGGTGATCTCGCGGGCCTGCTGTGCGATGGTGGACATCGCCGTCCTCTCCACTCGAGCGGTCAGGGCGGCAGCCACCGGCCGAGCGGGCGGACGAGACAGTGATGGGGCCTCTGGCCAGGCTCTTATGAAGTCACGCAGGCCGGTCCGGTGGCTGCACATGAGCGTCTCCCGGACAGAGTCGACAGATCCCGTTGAGGACCCGAGGTCAGTCAGTGGGTGGGTCAGACCCCGCCGGGAGACGCTCATGAACATCCTCACTGTCAGCGGTCGACGTGGCCGGTCAGCGCTTCGAGGAAGGCAGCGACGGCCCGGCTCGGCACGTGCAGGCCGAACTCCTGCACCCAGGGCTTCTCGTCGGGCTCCGCGGGGGTGGCCCGGACGGTCCAGACGATGTGGCGCTGCCAGGCGGCGAAGTCTTCCGGCAGCCAGCCGACGTAAACCCGACCGTCCGGGCTGGTGCAGTGGACGTTGGCCTGCGGGGTGTCCACGATCGCCCAGCCGCGCTCGCTGACCAGGCTGAGCACCGGCTCCGCGCTGCCGTCGCCGGCCAGGGAGGGGCGCTGCACGACGACGGGGCGGAACAGGGCGGGCAAGCTGCCTTCGGTGGTGTTCAAAACGGGGCGGTCCCTTCGTTGACCTGCGGTTTTTCCCGACACCCGTACGTTGACATGGGGTGTGCCGAAGTACGTAGTCCTTTCCGGAGGGATCGCGTCTGCCGTGGGCGAACTGCACCCGGAGACGGGAGAACCGGCTGCCGGGAATGGATCGGGGCGGCCGGTTGTCGTAACTGGGTTGCGGCGCACGGCCGCACGGGGCCGGAGGGGGAAGCGCATGGCGGAGCGGGGCGGCAGACACTGGGACGGGGCTGGGCTGGAGCGCAAGATCCGGGCCACTGGGCGGCCGTGGACGGTCGGCGACATCGTGATGGTCGCTGACGGCCAGTGGGCCGTGGACCTCACCGCCCCGGCAGACGCCGAAGCGGACACGGTGGTGGAGCGCCGGGCGGCGGACGGGCGGAGCGTGGAGATGACGGTGGAGGAGCTGGCCCGCGCGATCGGCGCCCGGTTCGGGGAGGCCCGCCACGACGACACGACCGACTGAGTCTCAGCGCTTCTTCGTGGCCGTGGCGGCGGCGCGGGCCGCCGCGTTCTGGTCGGCGATGTCCGCAGCGAGCCGGAGCACGGTGCCGGCGGCGGAGTGTCCGAGCGGAGCTGCGGTGATGACCTGGCGGATGAGCCGGTATGCGGCGTGCGGGCTCCATTCGAGCGGGCTGTCGGGGTAGGGCTGGTGCCCGTTGTCCATCCGGACGAGGTCGCGGCGGACTCGGCGCAGCGCGGTGAGGTCCACGGTGGGTCGCGCGGTGGTGCGGGCGGTCTCGATGGCGGCATCGAGGAGCTGAAGCAGCGCAGAGTGGGCGGGGGTCCATGAGGCGGGTCGTTCGGTTGGCATAGGAAAGTCCTCCTGGTGGTTGCGGCATCTTCGGACGGTGCGGGTCGACACCGTGGTGTGGCCGTTAGCCGGCCGCCGGGGCGTGATCGCCGGGCAGCGTTTCGTTCCGGGCGCAGGGGCGCAGGGGCGCAGGGGCGCTGGCGGCGGGCGAGGGCGGGGGGCAGGGCGGAATGGTGGCGCGTCTCACCTGTTCCAGTGGATGTCGTGGTGCGAGGATGGTGGGACGAGAGATTGACCGGTGTCCTGCTGCCGCGGTTGCGGAGCAGCCGGTTCACGGGTCCCGGGCATTGCCCCCTTCACGGGCACTCGGACCTGCCATAGCTGCCGGGGCCGCGTTTGTCGGCGTCTCCAGCCTCTTTGGGCTCATGACCCCCGTGAAGGGGGCGCCCAACATGGTCATCACCACTACGAACGACGGCGTCACGGCTGTGATCAGTCCGCGCGGGGAGATCGATTTCGAAGCACTGCCCGACCTGCTCGCCGCCGCCCGGGACCTGCCACAGTCCGTCACACAGGTGACCTGGGACTTTCAGGGGGCCGCGTTCATGGACGTCGCTGGTCTCCACCTGCTCGTTCAACAGCGGCTGGACTGCATCGTTACCAAACGAACACTGGCAGTCACCGGCCTACGCCAGCAGCCGCTGCGACTTCTGCGGCTGGCCGAGGAACTGTTCCCTGCCGGCCGCTGGGCCGACCTCCTGCGAGGGAGTCTGCCGGTGTCCACCGGCTGAGGCCCGACGCCCAGCCCTGCCTCCTGCGGCAGAAGCACAGCTCTGGTGCCCCACATCTTTCAGCACCTGGACGTGGTCATCTCGTCGACGCCCCCTGATCCATGCTCAGGGATCACCGGCGGCGCCCGCCCGCGACTACCGCCGGGCCGGCAGTGGCCGAAGCGGAGGGCTGGCCTGGCGGCGATCCGGAGGCGCGCGGTGCCTGCACGGAGCGGGCGACGGCGGCTTGGGCGAGCCGTATCGCCGGGGCCTGGTCCGGGGGCCGGGCGGCTTCGCGGGCGTCGATGATGTGGCCGATGGCCTGCAGTCGGGCTTGGCTTTCGGCCTGGACGACCCGCAGATCCGCCGCCGCCCGGGTGATCCGTTCCAGGTCGTAGAAAGCCGGCACCTGGCCGGGCCGGGTCATGGCGTGCAGGCGGTCCTGATGCACGACGGCCGCGTTGGACGAGACGACGAGGGCGGAGCGGATATGCATCGCGGAGCGCAGCAGCGGGTCCTGCACCGGGCGTTGAACCGCGAGAGTCTCCAAGTCCTCGATGGGGCGGGCCCAGGCTTTCTCGATCATCGTAGTGGCCTGGTCCAGGACGCTGGCGTCGCACACGGGTGAACTCCTCTTCTAATCAGTTGGGTTGAGTCAGCGGCCCAGCCGCAGGCCTTGCGGAGCGGACGGCTGGCGGGGCGCCGGGATGGCGGGTTGAGTGGTTCCCGCGGGCGGTGCGAGGCTGGAGCGGGCGCGGGCGGCCCGGATGCGGAGGTCGGCTGCTGTTTGCGGGCCCAAGGCGGCGCGTTGGACGGCCTGGGTGACAGCGGTACGGCGCACGTCGAGCGGCGTCGGTGCCCGCGGGCCCGCAGGTGCGGGTGGGTGGAGGGGCGTGAGCGTGGCCAGACGTTCCATGCCGGGACTGATCGCGTGGCGTTCGCGGACCACGGGCGTCGGGTCGGCCATGGCGGCGGCCGTTGCGGCGATCAGGTGGGTTGGGGTGCGGGTGGTGAAGACCGCCTCGGCGCGGGTACCCCAGCCAGGGGGCCCGGCCCACAGCATGATGGTCTCGTCGTTCTGGCCCACGGAAGCGATGTCTATCAAAGCGCCTGCCTGCCCGTCGGGGGCGATGATTGCGACCGTGCCGCGCTCGGGCTTGCGGCGGGTCCATCCGGCATCGGTCAGCGGCTTGAAGGCGTCGGTCCAATACATTGGCGGCCTGGCCAGGAACCGGGCCTCGCTTTGGGTGGCTTCGGCCTGGGCGTAGTCGTGCTCCAGGGCGGTGGTCAGGCCGGCGACGATCTCCGCCGGGGTCACGTGGTTGAAACTGGCGGTCCAGCGGGGAGCGGAGACGGCGTCCTCGGCGGCGCTGATTTTCCACAGTTCGAAGTCGTCGCCGAACCAGCCGATGCGGATGCGTTGATCGGGGCTGGTGACGAGGAGCTGGCAGGGGCCGTCGTTCAGGTGGTGGTGCGACCAGTGGGCGACGGGGGCGAAGCCGGCGTCGCCGGTTCCGTCGGATCCGGCCAGGTAGCGGGGGGTGACGAGGTACTCGGCCCACGGGTCATCGGGGGTGGATGACATGGAAGTGCTCCTTCGAGCGTTCAGCGGCGCCGGAAGGGCACGGGCGGGGTGGGGCCGGGCGCGGTCGCGTCGGCGGCCGTCGCGGGAACGGCAGGAAGAGCGTGCGGCGTGCGGGCGAGCGCAGCCGACTTGCGCCGGTCGGAGTCCGGCTCGGCGGCGGGTGTGGTGGTGACGTAGGGCAGGTTCCGCTCGGGGATAACGGAACGGGGCCGCTCGACGGGCTCGGTGCTGCTGAACGCCTGAACCGTCTGCGTGACGAGGTAGAGCGGTGTGTCCTGGGTGAAGTCGGCGTGCCACCGCTGCCCGTTGACCTGGTTGACGCAGGCGTACATCGTCCACATCGCCCGGCTGTCGCCGGACAGTTCGGCGTAGTCGTCGATGTCGAAGCCGCGCCGACTGAAGTAGGCGTGCCCGTCCGGGGAGTGCCGACAGTGCTCCATGGTCGTGTCGTCCCTGTGCCAGCCGCGCCCGGCAAGGATGCCGTCGGCCGAAGCGCCTTGACCTTGAGGACCGCGATCCCATGGGTAGGGGTGGTCGCTGTCCAGGCACTCGACCAGGGCTTTGGTGAAGGCGCCCACGATCTCGGTGGGGGTGTTGCGGCTGAAGGTCGCGGACCAGGCCGGCATGCCGAGCGGCTCGCGGTAGCGGGTGACGCGCCAGCCGCCGTCGCGGCTGTGGGGCAGGTAGGCGACGTGGACGTCGTGGTGGGGGCTGACGAAGAGCTGCCCGTTGTCGGTAGTGGTCCAGCCCCAGTCGCGGTGCGAGTACAGGGCGTTGCCGATGGCGGCGGGGTTGCCGCGCCCGGCCAGGTAGACGGGAAGCTGACCTGGACTGGCTGCTCGTCGGGCTGCGGGGTGCTCATGAGGGGGTGCGCTCCGGGGTGGGGTGGGGCCCGCGCGCCGCCGGGAGCGGCGCGCGGGACAGGTGCCGGCGGAAGGACGGGTCTCGCTCTGGGCACGGGGATCACCTTGCGCGGGCGGGAGCGGACTGGGCGGTGATGGTGGCCGGCACCCGCTGCTGCGGCGCCGGGGCGTGGCTGAACAGACCGCCTGGTGCGGCCGGGCTGCGCCGCAGAGCCGCTGCGGTGCGTATGCCTTCCTCGCCGCGAGGGGCCGCGCGGTGCGTGCGGGTGACTGTGGCCACGGGAGCGGCGGGCCGGGTGGCGGCGGTGGGGTCACTCCAGTGCCCGACGGCGGCGTAGACCGGGCCGAGGGCGCGGCCGGCGGCGGTGAGGGTGTAGGGGTCGCCGTGCCGGGGGCCGGTGCGGGTGACCAGGCCGTCGGCGTGGAGTCGGATCAGCCGCTGCCGGGTGTAGGGGTCGTCCAGGCCGACCGCCTCGCCGATGTGGACGAAACGCATGGGCCCGGCGTCCAGGGCCTGGATCACGGCGGTGGTGTGGCGCAGGTTCAGCCGGCGCAGCGCGTCCTCGACGCGCTCGGCACTGGCCACACCGTCCGGCGAGAAATGGACATGGTCGTGGGACCAGGCGGCCAGTGCCTGATGGACCGGGGCCAGCGAGGTACCGAATCCACTGAGCTGGTACGGGGCTCGGAGATCCGCGCCGCGGGTGACCAGGCCGTCGGCGTGCATCTGGGCCAGCCGCTTGCTGAGGACGGGCTGGCTGATGAAGGGGAGTTGGGATCCGATGTCGCGTACCCGCATCGGCTGGTGCTGCTGGGCCAAGGTCTGCACGACCCAGGTGGTCCACTTCGGCGCGATCAGGGACAGCGCGTCCTCGATGCGGCGGGCGTGGACGGCACCGGTCTGCGTGACGGTGGGCTGGGCGATGGTGGACATGGCGTACTCCAAAGGGGCGGAAGGCGCGAAGGCGAGCGGGTGGTCAGCGGGTACGTTCGGCGCGGAGCTGCTGGAGAACGGCGCCGAGGCGGCGGTTGCTGATGTGGATGCCGCGGTTGCGCAGGGCCTGGCGCAGCGCGTCGCGAGTCAGGCGGGGCAGGCAGGCTGCGGCCTGGCAGGCGGCCTCCATCACGTCCTGGTCTTCGACAGCGCGGCCAGGCCGCCGGGACACCGGGAGACGGCCGGCACCGGGCTGGTCGAGCAGCAGCCGGATGTCCAGCAGGTCCCACAGCGTTTCGGCCTGGGTCTGCTCCTGCTGCTCCACGCGCATGAGTTCGGCGATGTAGGGGCGCAGGCGGTCGTCCCGGGGGCTTCCGTCGGCGACGGCGTCCTGCACGGTGGTGCGCAGGGCGCGGCGCGTTGCGCGGCCCTGCTCGCCGGTCCGCTCCAGCGCGGTCAGGCGGCGCAGCACGATCGGCAGAACGGGGTCGGCGCAGCGGTAATGGGCGACCTCGTCGCGCAGGCGATCCAGGGAGCGGCCGTACCGGTGCTCGACCAGGCGGCGGGTGTGAAAGGCGGTGGTGGACATAGGCGTTTCCTTGTCTGGGAGTCAGCGGGAGCGAGTCGGCTTGGCCTGGCCGGGGGTGCCGGCGGCAGGGAGTTCCGCCGGAGTCGAGGGAGGGGTGTTCCGCGTGGTGCGGCTGAGGGCGGCGGTGGTGCGCGGGTCCTGGGCGCAGCCGGCGCGGAAGGCCGCCTCCCCGGAGTCGGTGAGGGAGAGCTGCTGGCCGAAGTTCAACGAGGTGCTCGTGTCCCGCTCGATCCAGCCGTGCTCCTGCATCGCCTCCACCGTCGCGGTGGAGATCCGTGCACCCGAGCCGGTGTAGACGCCCAGGCCGGATCGGAAGGCGCGCTCTTTCAGCAGCACCCGGCCGCGCTTGATCTCCTCCAGCGCCAGCAGCTCCTCGCGCGTAGGGAGCGGATCGGCAGCAGGGCTCGAACTGTCAGCCGCCGCTGCGGGGTTGGCGATATCACGTGCGGCGGGCCCGGAACCGGTGGCGGGTGTGGCGGCGTCGCCGGCGGCCTGCAGGGCTTCTTGGCCCAGCGGGGTCAGTACCAGGAGCTGTCCCTGGGTGGGCGGTGTGGCGGTGTCGAGGTCGAGCAGGCCGTCGGCGAGCATCCGTTCGACGGTCTGCGTCGAGATGGGGACCAGGACGCCGGTGCCGTCGGAGAGGTACCGGTCCTGCTCGGACAGCGCGCTCTGCTTCAACCGCAGCCCGCCGCGCTCGACCGCCCGCAGGGCCTGGACCCGCCGGTCACCGGCAACGGCCCGGTCGTCGTCCCCATGGTCCGGTGCCTCCTCCGCCGTATGATCCCGAGCAGGGCCGAGCCCTGCCGATGGCGTCTGGCTGGCTTCGGGAAGCAGGCGCTGGTAGGAGGACACGGTGCGGGTCAGGTGCTGATATTCGGCACCGCGTCGGGCAGCGAGAACAGCCGTGTCCAGCACGCCGTACGAGCCGCGCATCCCAGCGTGCTCGCCCCGGCCGACGGGCTGGAGCAGGTCGATGGCGCTATGGGCGGCACGGGTGAGGCGGGCGTGCAGACCGTCGACTTCGTGGGCAGTGATGGCGACCAGCCTGCCCACGATCCACAGGGGTTCATCCGGCTGGTGACGATCAGTCAGCGCCCACGGGTCCTCGACGCCTAGTTCGTCCGCGACCAAGTGCGCGCCGGGCCGGACGGCCGGGTCGTGGGGGTTCACCGGGCCGCCTCCATCCGGGTCAGCAGGGTGCGCACCAGCGTCGGCAGGCTGTCCGGGCCTTCGCCGATCCGCAGGTGACCGCCTGCTTCGCCCAGCACGTACGCCGCGTCCTCGGCCAGTCCGCTGGCGATCTCCATGCAGGCGTTGGTGATCCGGGCTGCGGCCAGCAGCGACTGCGAGAGGACCTGCACGTACTCGCTGGACGTCAGCCCGGCGGTCTCGGCGGCGGCGCGGATGGCCGCCAGCTCCAGCACGCTGAACCCGAAACCCGCCTCGGCCGTGCCGTCCTTCTCGGCCAGCAGCGGGGCGAGGGCGGGATCGGGCGGTGCGGCGGGGATGCCGACCTGGGTGCAGATCCGGTCGACCGCGTCGGTCAGTTCGCCTAGGGATTCGGTCAGCCAGCCCAGGGCTGCGGCGTAGGAGGCGAGCGCGAACAATCCGGCTGGGGTGGCGGGCAGCGGCTCGTCGAGGAAGTCCTCCAGGCGGTCGGTCAGTTCGCCGGCGACTCGGGGTCCGGCGGCCAGTGCGCCGAGGACGGGGTGGAGGTAGGAGCGGGCGGCGGGGGTGGGGTACTCGGCGGTCAGGACGCCGGAGATGTTGTGGGCGGCGCCGGTGAGCAGATCGGCCAGCTCGGTGCGGGACAGTTCGGTGCGGTTGGTGGTCATCGGGCGGCCTTCCGGGCGGTGGTCGGTGTGCTGGTGCTGTAGGCGACCTGGGCGGTGGATGAGTCGGGGGCGAGGTGCGCGGCGTGGGGGGAGCGGGAGTTGGCGGCGCGGATGCGGGCCGCGGTCGCGGGGTCCGGGGCCCGGGTCTGGGTGCGGCCGGTGCGGTGCTGGGCGGTGCGGTAGACCGCGTAGTCCGCGCGGGGGCCGGCGGCGACCAGGTACACCTCGCGTTCGTGCTTCGAGGTGGCTGGTGCGGGTCGGAACTGGACGACGAGGCGGTGGCTGGCCCAGTCGGTGCCCACGCCGAGGATGATCTTGTGGAACCCTTCGAGCCGGCCCTCCAGGCGCTTGGCGACGCGTTCGCCGTTGACGAGGTCCTGCAGGTGCAGCAGGGCCTGGTCGCGGATGGGTTCGGGAAGGTTGCGCAGGTCGGCGAGGGCGTCGGGGTGGGCGGCGAAGGCGCGGCGGGGCAGGCTCACAGCGACCGCCCCCGGTTCACCGACGGGACGCCGGGCGCCGGGACCGGCTGGGATGTGCGGCTGCCGGGTGTTGCGGGCACGCTGCGGGCGCGGGCCGCCGACACGCGCTGTACCGGCGGCTCTTCCGGCGCGGCCGGGAGTGGTTCGGTCCGGTCGGCCAGCCACGCGAGAGCCGTTGCCGTGTCCGGGAAGGCGCCTTCGCGGAGCGTGTACGTGCGCTCTTCGAGGTCGCCCTGCTGGAGGAACACCCGGACCGGTAGCTGGGTGGCGGCATTGTCGCGGACCAGCGTCCAGGCGTCGCAGGTGACGTCAAGGTCCTCGTGGAAGACCTGCGCGAGGTCGTACCGGCCCGAGTCGGCACGGATCTTGTTCTCGACACCCTCGGTGGCGGCGTCGGCGGGCTGGGCCAGATCGTTGCCGACGACGCTGACCGCGTCCAGCGGAGCGCCGCGGTCGGCAAGCCACCGCTGGGCGAACGCGATCGTGGTGTGGAAGGCAGTGTCAAGGACGAACGTCCCGTGCTCCAGGAAGCGGTGGACCGCGACGGTGCGCACCTGCGGCTTGGGGTCGTACCAGGTTGCCGTGGTGTCGTACATCAGCAGGTAGCTGGTGGTGTCGGTGTGGTGGTCGACCACGGTGCCCAGCTCGGCGGCCGACAGGCCGGCGAGGACCTGCTCGGTGGACGGGTCGGCGGGGGCGTAGCCGGTGACACGGAGATCGGGGGCGCTCATCGTGACCGCCCCGGACTCGGCTGCTGCACCGCGCTGGTGGACGGCAGGGGAAGGGTGTCGAGGCCGCATGCCGTGGCGTGCGGGGTACCGGTGGAGCGGGCGAGCGCGACGCGCGTACGCAGGGCATCGGCGTCCAAGTGGGCTTCGGGCGCCGGTGGCAGCGGAGTGCTGCGGTCCTCCAGCCAGTCCCGGGCCGCGTCCTCGTCGAGGAATGCGCCCTCGCGCACGGTGTAGGTGAGCGCCTTCTCGTCGACCACTTCGAGGAAGACCCGGACCGGGTCCACGGCCGCGCCGCTGTCCCGCGCCAGGGTCCAGTTCTCACATGGGTCGAAGTCTGAGGTCCAGGTGTCGATGACGTAGTAGCGCTGCCCGCCGTCGCGGATCATCTGCTGCACCCGCAGGGTTTGCTCGTCGGCCGGCGCGACGAAGTCGCTTTCGGCCAGGGCGATCTTCTCGGGTGGGCAGCCGCGCTCGATCAGCCAGGCTTGCGCGAACGGCACGCTGGCGTGGTACTCGGACTCCAGGGTGAAGGTGCCGAGGTTGAAGTCGCGGGCGACCTTGATCGCGGCTATCTGTGGAGAACCGGGCACGCCCCAGGTCGCGGAGGTGTCGTGGGCGACGACGTAACTGTGTGACCGGTGCGGAGCGGTGTGGTGCTCGGCCAGGACCGTCAGGTCCCCCACCCACAACAGGCTTTCGGCCTGCTCGGAGCCGAGGTCGGCAGGGTCGAGGTCGTCCAGCGCGAAGTCGAGTTCGGCGGTCACTGGTCACCGCCCGCTATCACGGGTGCCGGGGTGGCCAGCACGCGATGGGTCGGGCGGGCCGGGCTGGTGGTGCACGCGGCGAACGGCCCGTCCGGAGACCGCAGATGAACGAGGGCTTGGTCCAGGTGGTCGCGGTGCCACGTCGATGGTCCGGAAAGCCCTGCCTCGGCGTCGGTGAGCTGCTGCCAGGCCAGCCACAGGGCGTGCAGCCGGGCGACGGCCTCGGGGTGCTCCCACCACTTGGCGCACCACGGGCGGGTGGTGCTGATCTCCCGGCCGTAGACCGGCAGGAACAGGTAGTGCACCCAGCCGGCGAGCGCGGCCAGCTCGGTGGCGTATGCCTCGCCGCCCAGCGCGAGGATGAACACGCTGGCAGGACCGCTGTCCGGCGTGGCCTCGGCAGCCACGGTGTCGGGGCTGGCGTTGTCGGCCGGTGCGTCAGGGGTGGGGGGTTCGGGTTCGGAGCCGAGGCGGTCGAGGATGACGCCGTGCTGGCGGACCTCGGCCATGGTCGCGGCCAGCGTGCTGGCCAGGTCGCCGAGTTTCTCGTCGGCGACGCGAAACGGCTCGGGCTCGGGTTCGGGGGCTGCCGTGGTGGGATCGGACATGGCGCTTCCAGGGGATGGGTGGGCAGGGCGGAGGGCGGTGCGCGCGGGGGCCGGGTTCTTCTGGAAGCCATGGCGGTGCTCCTTGGTGAGGAAGTGGGCATGGGCAAGAGGATGCGGAGGATCGTCGATTTGGACGGTCCGGGAAAAGGCGGTAGTGCGGCTACGACCGGGCGCAGCGGGGGCAGCGCGGGAACGGTGGGCAAAGCAACTGCACTGCTCGCGCTGCCTGTTGGGGGATGACGCCGTTGCCGAGGGCGGTGAGCTGGGCGGGCCGGCCGAGTCCGGGTGTGGCGGTCACCCAGCCCTCGGGCAGACCCTGCATCCACTCCACGAAGGCCGGGCGCAGGCGTCCGGCCGCGTCGGTGGGCGGCGGTGCGGGGCGGGTGAGGGTCTCCCATCGGGTGATGGCGGCGCCGTAGGGCCCCCATCGCCTGCTGCTTCCTCCGTATCCGGAGTCGTGTCCGTCCACAGCGGCAGGACCACCGCCGACAGCGGCGGTCGCCAACCCACGCCCGGACGGCGTCCCGGGGTGCCGGTGTCGCTCGCCCGTGGGGTGGGCAGCAGCGAGGCCGCCGCCGACGGGAGGGTGAGGTCGCCGTTGCCGTGCCGCTGGTTCGGCGAGCCCTTGATCCCGTCCGACGCCTTCGGTGTCGGCAGCAGCCACTCCACCTCGTCGGCCAGGTTGGGCCCGTGGCCGCCGCTCTTCCTCTTCGCCGGGTGCTGGCTCCCGCCGTTCGAACCGATGTTGCTCGTCGGTGTTTTGAGCAGGGGGTCCGGCGGGCCAGGCGGCGAGGAAGGTCCGTTCGCGGCGGTGCGGTGCTCCGATGTCGGAGGCGCGAAGCACGAGCCAGCGTGCGTCGTACCGGAGGTCGGCCAGGGATCCGAGTACGGCGCCAAGTGCCCGCAGAGCAGGCTGGGCTGGCTCGTCTCCCAGACACCACGGGCAGAATTCCACGTCGCCAGGGGTACCGGCGGGCGAGGTGAGGAGTCCTCGGACATTCTCGATCACTACCAGGCAGGGGCGAAGGGCTTCGACCGCACGGGCCACGTGCAGCCACAGCCCTGAGCGGGTGTGCGCGTTGAGTCCGGCGCGGCGGCCGGCAACGGAGACGTCTTTGACAGGGAAAGCCCGCGGTCAGCACGCACACCCGGGGCAAGCCGGCCCAGTCGATGGCTTTGATGTCGCCGTAGTTGGGGACATCGGGCCAGTGCCGGGCCAGGATCGCGGAAGCGTCGGGGTTGATCTCAGCGTGCCAGGCCACGGTGCCGCCGAGGGCGGCCTGGACGCCCAGGTCCAGGCCGCCGTATCCCGAGCAGAGCGACCCGATGGTCCAGGTCACGGCCGCCCCCGTGACGGTCGTGTGGGGTTGGCTGGTGCCGGAGGTGTGGTGGGTCCGGTGGTGGGTTGCACGGTCGCGGGTCCGGAGCGCCGCAGTGCGACGCTGTCGCGTGCTGGCGACGTCGCCTCGACTTCCTGGGCGACTGCGCGCAGGTTGTCGGCGGCATCGCGCAGTTCGGCGCGCGCGTAGCCGAAGTTCAGCTCTCCGACCGTCCTGGCGAGTTCGGCTGTCACTTCGTGACTGGACGTGGGCGCCGGGAGCTGGATGAGCTGGTGGGCGGCGCTTCCGAGAGCGGACAGCGCTTCGGCGACGTACTCGATGCTGCCTGCAGCGGTTTCGGCGACTTTGCGGTGGGCCGCTGCGTCGTCATCATGGGCCAGCGCGCTGGCGGCGGTCTCGACGAGTTCGGCAGCCAGCCGGCCCACGGATGCCGTCTGCCGGAGGGTCTGCAACGTTTCGGGGGCGGCGTACCGCGGGCTGTCGGGGTCGGGAATCGACTGGACCTGGGTGTCCAGGGCGGCGGCCAGATCCCGCAGAAGACGGGAAGGCTTGAAAGGCTGGGGCATGGCTTCTCCTCTTTCAACGGCTCGGGCGCTGTTTGGTCCGAGTCGCTCGGATCGGTGGCGGTCAGGAGCGGCGTCGGCCGCTGGGGGTCTCCCCATTCGCCGGAATCGGCGGTACTGCGGCCAGCGGCGGCACCGGGGCGGGCGGTGTGCTGCGCGCGCGGGCGGCGCGGACTTGTGCGGGGGCAGGCCCGACGGCGGGTTCGCTGCGGGTCGGCGGCGGTGCCGGCGGGCCGGTGGCGGTGGTCCAGCGCCGGCGGACGTCGTCCAGGACGACGAGGGCGGCAAGGGAGTGGTTGATCAGCGGACCGGGGGCCAGGGCATCGGCCGAGGCCAGGTCGCGGAGCGTCCGGGCGGCGGAGGCGGCGGTCCGAAGCAGCGACGAGCGGATGACCTCTTCGCCGAGCCACTGGGCGCTGCCGGGCCCGACACCCTGGCAGATCGCGGTGATCTGCTCGCCGGTCACGGTGCCGTCGGCGAGCAGGCCGCGCCGCTGTGCCTCCCACAGCAGCGTGACCTGGTCGACGGGTTCGCCGCGGTGGTGCAGCGCGCCGAGGCAGCGGTAGAGCTGGCCGTGCGCGGGGGCGGCGAAGTCCTGGGGCCGCAGCCAGCCGACGACCTCGTCCATGCCGGACGGCCGCTCGGTCAGAGTTGCCAAGAGCAACTGCTCGTTTTCCGCGACCGCCTGGGCCCCGGTCGGCAGCGGGTCGGAGGAAGCGATCGCAGGCGCGGGAGTGGCGGGGCGCGGTTCGGTGCCCCAGCGCCGGGCGAGGTCATCCAGCACGGCGGCCAGCACGTCCACGTGGTGGAGGGTGTTCTCGACTTCGCCGCGGACCACGTCGGCACGGGCGATCTGGTGGAGGCGTACCGCGTGCTCGGTCACCGTGCGGTGGATGGCGCCCTCCAGCACCATCCGCCCGTAGACCGGGGCGTGTTCGGGGCGGGGGCAGGCCGAGACCAGGGTGTGTGCGTACACCGGGGTCACGCCTCGCATGTGCTTCCCGGCTTCGGTGACGGCGTCGCTCACCCAGGCCAGCGGCACCGTGCCGTCGGCGGCCAGCACCGGCTGGCCCTTCGACCGCAGGTGGCGCAGTGCGGCGAACAGTGCCTGGTGGGCAGGCCGGTAGAAGTGCGCGGGCTCCAGCCAGTCGAGGTGGTCGAGCTGGCCGGGGTCGAGCAGGACCGCGCCGAGGACGGCCTGCTCGGCCTGCAGCAGCGGCCTCATCACCGCCCCCCAGCATGCAAGGGCAGCGGTGACAGGGCGGCTACGGCCCGGTCGGCAGCGGCCATCGCCGTGGCGAAGCGGTCCAGCTCGGCGGCGAGGGCGCGGTCAGCCGGAACGGTGCCGCCGGCGGCGGTCAGCAGCCATTGGCCGCCGCGCCGCGCCACCGGCAGATCACCGAACGGCCGGGTGAAGCAGGAGGAAGCGGAGGAGGACATGGGTGCTCCAGCAGGCAGGAAAAGGGGAGGGGTGGTCATGCGGTGGTGTCGAAGTCGTCCTGGACGGGGGCGCCGGAGCGGCACGACCAGGGCGAGCAGCCGTCCGGCTCACCCAGTTCCAGATCCGCCTCGGCGGCGGCCTCGAACAAGTCACCCTGGAGCGACGCGTGTTCGTGCGCGGTAACGTGGTCGATGGGCGCCTCGGACAGGGGCACCCTGCTGCGATGGAGGTACGCGGTGCCCAGCAGCGGCTTCCCGTCGGCGTTCGCCCGCGCGTTGCCCGCGCGGATCGCGGCGTCGAACTCCACGACGTCCGCCCACTCCTGCGGGCTGTTGTCCCGCAGGGTCCGCCACTGGGCGTTGCCGTGGTACGGACACCCCAGGCAGGCCGACTTGGGTGTTGAGCCGAAGCCCCGCTCGCGCAGCAGCCGCTGGCAGTCGGCCCGGGACAGGCCGAGGTCGATCAGCGGGAAGACGTTCCTCATGTACGCGACGTCAGCGTCCTTGGCCCGATGGAACTCGTCCGTGGAGATGCCGATCCACTGCTCGACGAAGACGCCCTTGGGGATGCGCCGGGGGTAGGGGTGGCCGAGCAGCTCGCGGACCTGGATCTTTATCGGCCGGATCTTGTACTGCCCCGTGCACTGGCGACGTGACATGCCCATGCCGCCATCGGCGTTGAGAATGTGCAACGGCATCGAAGCGAAGCGTGTACTCGGGTCCAGCGCGTCGGTCCGGATGTTGCCGGAGGAGACTCGCAGGATCGGGATGCCCGCAGGCTCGGCGACCTCCCGTTCGATCCGGTCCAGGTGCTCGTAGACCGCGCGGGGTTCCCAGCCGGTGTCGGCGAAAATCGCCGCGTCCAGCTTCGGCAGGCGGCCCTCGGCAGCCAGGAGCAGCAGACTGGTCGACTGCACGCCGGCGCCCAGACTCAGCACCCGCAGCGTCGGGGCGCTCATGACGCCGCCTCGAAGTCGTCCCGGCCCAACGTGACCTTGGCGAGCGCCCGTTCGGTGATCGCTGCAGTGGCGGCGGCTGACGCGGGACCGATGGTCTTGGCGGCGGGTTCGGTGTACCAGGGGCGCAGGTCGAGCATCGCGGCGCGGATGCCGGTGGCGAACAGCAACGCCTTGCCCTTGGGCAGGGCGCGGATCGCGTCGGGGGGCAGGATCCGCTCGGTGCGCATGCTGACGGAGGTGGACTTGCCGGACTCGGAGGTGGAGACCGAGGTGGTCTGCACGTCGTGGTCGCCGATCATGCGGGAGAGCCGGTCGGCGAAGTCGGCGTCGTCGATCCCGCTGCCGATGATCTTGACGGTGGCGGCGGACCACAGGGCGTCCATGCCTGCCTCGCCCCAGCACTTCTGGCCCTGCCGGTAGGACTGCAGGATCGTGATCGGGATGACGCCCCGGCTGCCCAAGTGGCTGTACAAGTCCGGGAGATCCGAGATGCGGCACACATTGGCGGCCTCGTCCAGCACACACAGTGCGGGCGGGTCGAGACGTCCGCCGGAACGCTCGGCGACGATCACGGCAGATCGCATCACGGCGTCGGCGGCAGCGGCGATGATCGCCGACGCCGAGCCACCGCCGTCCTTGCTGAGCAGGAACAGGGTGTCGCGGGAGGTGGCGAACGCCGACGGGCGGAACTGCGGCAGATGTTTTGCGGGGGTGACCCAGGCGGCGACGTCCGGGTCGAGCAGGCAGCTCGCGTACTGCCGGGCGGTCTCGTAGATGCCGTCCCGGGTTTCGGTGGCGCCGGAGACGGTGCCCTGGAGTTGGGCTGCGACCGCGTCGTGGCCGGCATCGGTCAGCAGGTCCACCGGGGTGCGGTCGGCCGGCGAAGCGAGCCAGGCCAGGACGTCGGTGATCGGCCGCCGGTGCGAGGCTGCCGCCAGGAAGAGGGCGCCGAGGGTGTTGCTGGCCGCGGTGGACCAGAAGTCAGAGCCCGCGGACTCGTCCACCGAGGCGGCGACGAAGTGCCCGGCCAGGCGCTTGGCCCCGGCCAGGTCGCGGGCGTCGGCGAGAATGTCCCACCATATCCGGCGGGGGTGGTGGGCGATCTGCTGCGGGTCCAGCGTCCAGATCGTGCCCACTGCCGCGCGGGCGTCGATCGTGGTGGTGAAGGCGTCGTTGGCCGCCTTGTTGGACGTGAGCAGGACCGGGCCGGGGGCGGCGAGGATCGCGGGGATCGCCAGTCCGGTGGTCTTCCCAGATCGGGGGGCCATGATGGCGACCAGCACGTCCTCCCAGGACGCGCGGACCTCCGCCCGGCCGGGGGACAAGGTGCCGAGGAGGATGCCGCGGTCAGCGGGTGCGACCTCTTTTACCCTCCAGGTCGGCAAGGCTCGGCCGCAGGCTGCGAGCCTTCGTGGCGATCTCCTTGCCCATCAGGGGGGCGAGATCCGCCCTGCGCGCCAGGCCGGTCCTCGCGCCGCCGCCTATGCGCAAATACACAACGCATCCGGTCGCCAGGAGGCCGAGGGTGAGCAGGCCGGGGATGACCCAGGCGCCGAGCAGTACGGCCGTGGTGCTCAGGTTCGGCCACAGCACACCGGGGTGGAGCGCCGCATCGCCGACCTGAAACGGTGCCCACGAACCGTCCCCGACTGCGGTGTTGGTGAGGTTGCCGGTGAGCCAGGCCAGGGAGCCGAAGGCGAGGGCGGCGCCGAGGACGCCGAACAGGAGATAGAGGAGTGCGTCGGCGCCGGTGGTGGTCGAGGGCGCGCTGGTACGCGGAGATGGCATAGCGAGGTCCCGGAGTGAGAGGTGAATGGCCAGGTCGAGGGGCGGCGGGCTCTTCTGCTGGTCACGGCGGAACTCCTAGCGGCTACGGCGGACGGTGGTCGAGGCGGACGGCGGCCGGGCTGCGGTGGGATCGGAGGTCGTCGTAGGGCCAGCGCCGGCGGCCGGCGAGGTGCGGGTCGCGGCGCGCTGCCGGCGAAGGTGACGGGCGTGGTCTGCGGCCAGGGCGTCCCGGGAGAGCAGCATCGGGTCCAGGTTCGCGGTGAACCCGGCGCGGGCCAGCGCCTGCGCTGCCCAGGTCGCGCAGGCTTTGTCCTCGCTCCAACCGTCATCGCGCGCCAGGACGCGGCAGTCGGGGCCCAGCCAGGTGGGGTCGAGGGTGAAGCCGTACTCCCACAAAATCCTGTGGGCGGCGTCCGGCGCCCCGGTTCGGACGTCGGCGAAGACGCCGTGCTCGTACCAGATTTCCACGTCGGTGCCGTACTGGTCGGCGCGGTTGAGCCGGGTCGGAAGGGCCATCGGAGTGTCCTGTCTGCGGTTCAGCGGCTGCGCGGCGGCGAAGCCGGTGGCGGGGTCGGCGGTCCGGCGGGAGCAGCAGCGGACGGAGCAGTGCCGTGGGCGGAGGCGTGCGGTGAGGAGGACCGCGCGGCGCGCTGCTGATCCGAAGCGGATGACGGTTCGTCGTCGGGAACGGCGCCGTGGCCGAGGACGTCGTGAAGGAGTTCGTGGGTCCGCAGGGCCGGGATCTGGTCGAGGAAGCGTGGGTCGCGCAGCTCGCCGGGGACGGAGGTGACGAGGTCCTGCGCGGCCTGAAGGTTCTCCTCGACGTCGCTGAGCAGTACGTGGGCGGCGGCCAGCCGGCTCCAGGTCTCGAAGACCGGCTCGCGGTGGGGCTCGTCGAAGGTCAGCCGCAGGCGGGTCCAGTCGGCGGCTGCGGCGACGAGTTCGCTGAGCTGTGGGAGGGCCCCGACCAGCGCGCCGTTGATCTCTTCGAGGATTCCGGCGACCTCTCGGGGTGTGGCGTCCTCGGTCAGCCGGGCGATCATTGCGGGCACCGAGTACGGGTCGGCTGACGGAGGGGGAAGATGCCGCACCTGCAACGGGGGTTCGGGGCTCGTCGGTTCGCCGTGGGCGAGGCGGATGTTGTGCGCCATGGCCGCACCGACGGCTTCGCCGATGCTGGAGTAATGGTCGGGCACGGGGGCTCCTCGGGTGGGGGCCGGGCGGTGAGCACATGGTGGTGCGCGCTCCCCGCCCGGCGGAACGGGACCTGGGCGTCCGGTCCGGTCTGATGCCGGGGGCGGCCGGCACCCGGTTCACGGGGAGACCGCCACGGTCAAGTCCTCGGCGAGAAGTGCCAGACGCTCGCGGGCGGTGGCGGGACTGTCGGCGGTGACGATGAGGAACCCGATGCGCCCGTTGGCGTTGCCGTGCGGCGGCAGGGCGACGCGGTCGCCGACCTCGTGCAGCCAGGCCACCTGGTGCAGCCACGGACGCTGCAGGCCGGGGTCGACCGCGAGGTGCCGGGCGGTGAGCGTGCCGTCGGCCGGGGGGTAAAGGATCTTGATCGCGGCCGTGCGGTGTGCGCTGGGGGTGAGTGAGGGAGCGTTTCCGCAGGCGATGTCGGCGGCGATGCGGGGCAGGTCCAGGCCGGTGGCCAGGCGCACCAGCGTGCCGATCAGGTCCCCGCCGATACGGGAGTTGACCTCGATGATCCGAGGGCCGGAGGCGGTCAGGCGCATCTCTACGTGCTGCACGCCGTCGGTGATCCCCAGCGCCCGCACCGCCTGCGCGGCGGTCGGGGCGACGTGCGGAAGGAGCGGGTCGCCGGCGGTGACGGTGTGCCCCACTTCCTCGAAGTACGGGGCGAAGCCAACCTCCTTGCGGGTGACCGCGACCGCGGTCGTCAGGCCGCCGACTGTCACGCACTCCACGCTGATCTCCGGCCCGGCGAGGTACTCCTCGACCAGCACGCCGTGGCCTTCCGGGCCCTGCTCGCCCGCGCCGGCTGCGGCAAACTCCCAGGCGTCGGGCAGCTCTTCGGGGCTGTCGGCGCGGATCACGCCGATGCTGGCCGCGTGCGACGCGGGCTTGAGGACGACCGGAAAGCCAGTGCGCTGCGCGGCGGCCGTGGCCTGTTCCAGGGCGTCGACGCGGGTCGAGAGGGCTGAGGGCACGCCGCGCTCGGCGAACAGGGTCCGGCTGGCAGCCTTGTTGCGGCCGGCGTTCATCGACTCCACCGTGTTGCCGGGCAGACCCAGGCGGGCGACGAGTTGCGCGGTCGGGACGAGGCAGTATTCGTCCCACGTGACGATGCCCGCGATGGCGTGCCGCTCGGCCAGGGCCAGGCCGGCGGCGACGACGGCGGCCGGGTCGTGGGTGTCGGCGACCTCGTGGTCGACGACCAGATGCTGCTGCCAGCTCGGCGGCTTGGTGTCGATCAGCGCGATCGGGTACGCCGCGGCGGCCTGCTCCAGGCAATACCCCCGATAAATCGGATCCGTTCCGCCGACGACGACGAGCAGCGGGCTGGTGGATCGGGACATGGGAAATCCTCCAAAGGGCGGGAGTTGGACGGGGAGAGGGGCGGGGGGAAGTGGCGTCGGAGTGGGGACGACGCTGGTCATGGCGCGTCCACCGGCTGGACGGGCTTGCTGCGGTGCGCCGCGAGGACCCGCTCGGGCGGTGGTTCGCACGCGACGCGGTGGCGGCGCAAGCCGCCGAAGCACGCGGCGAGCACCACTCCCTGCAGGACAGCGCAGGCCAGCAGCAGGTGCGGAAGGCCAGTGGCGGGCACGGCTGCGACCAACGCTCCGGCGATCGGCAGCGGCAGCAGTACCACGATGATCGTGACCGCCAGGGTCGAGCCGAACGCCGTGGCCGGGATGAGCCGGGCCCGCAGGGTGCGCAGGACCACGGTCAGTGCGCCTTCGGCGGCCATCAGGACGGCGACGGCAGCGGTGTAGGCGGCGAAGCCGGGGGCCAAGGCGACGCCGAGGCAGGCGACGGTGGACACGGCGGCGGCCACCGCGCCGACCGGCCACACCGACCACCGGTCAATGGCCCGGCGGGCGGCGATCACGGTGAGCAGGGAGGCGACGGCCGCCGCGCTCCACACCGCGCCGACGGAGGCGGTGGAGTAGTGGAAGCGGTGGATGACGGTGATCGGGGCGGCGGCCTGGAGCACTCCGCTGGCCAGGTTGGATGCGGCGAGTCCGCCGATCAGCCAGGCCAGTGCTGGAGTTCGGCGTAGGGTCCGCCATCCGGTGATCAGGCTGCTCGGCGCACGTCGGTGGTCCGCCGCGACAGCGGCTGCGACCGGTGTGGCGACCGCTGCGGTCATCGCCAGCAGCGCGACCACGGCCAGCAGCACGCCCGGTCCAGCCAGCAGCAGCACGCCCCCAAGCAGCGGTCCGACGAGCACAGCGCCCTGGTCGATCCCAGTTTGCGCGGCCTGCACACGGTGCACCTGGTCGCCCAGATCGCGGCCCGCTTCTGCGGCGAGGGTCTCCACCGCGACGAAAGAGGTCTCCGCCAACAGCCCAGACGCTGCGCCGAAGGCGAGGACAACCGTAGTTGTCGCGGTCCCTGCGCTGGGCAGGGCGGTCAGCAGGCCAGCGGCCAGGGCGACCACGGTGGCGCGGACGAAGTTGGTCAAGCGGAAGACGTGGGCGGCACCGAAGCGGTCGGTCAGCGATCCGGCGAAGGTGAAGGCTGCCAGGCGCGGCGTCCACTCCAGCAGGAACGCCAGGCCGGTCAGCGCGGCGGAGCCGGTGGTGATCAGCACCAGCAGCGGGATGGCGTAGGTGGCGGTGGTGCTGGCCAACGCGTCGGCGGCCCGCATCAGGTACAAGGGCGTTAGGCCGTTGGAACGGAGGCGGAAGGCGGGCATCACGCGCATCGCCGGTCACCGGGCCCGAGGGGCAGAGTCGCGCGCCGGACCGGCGGGTGCCACCGTAGACGGGGTGGAGGGGGTGGTGTTCCGGGGGGCCGATGCCTGGATCGCGGCGGGTGAGGTGGACAGCGCCGCGCTGCGGGCGTCGTGCACCGCAGCCGACCGCGCCGCTGCCTGCTCGTGCGCCGGGACGGCGACCTGGCGCAACTCCTCGTCAGCACCGACGAGTTCGCCCTGCGCGGCGGTGAGGAACTCGGAGGCGAAGCCGAACCGGTCGGCGAGCTGGTACGCCTCGTCGTCCAGATCGGTGACCTGCTCCCCGGCCGCCTCCAGCGCCTCCCTCACCCGCTCCACCACGCCGTGCTCGACGTGCAGCAGGGGGGCGACAGCCTCGGCCAGCTCGGCGCCACTCTGGGCACCCTGGATCCGGTCGGTCACCGCCAGGAGCTGCCCGCCGAGGGACTGCGAGTCGGCGGGAGCGGTGTCGAGAGCGGGGTCGAGTTCGACGGCGTAGCGGGCAGCGCGGAGCATCTCGGCGGCGTGCGAGGCGACGGCCGCCTGCTGCTCGCGTCCCATGGAGGTCGGCAGGCGGTGGCGGGGGCCGTGCCAGTCGGAGGCGTAGGCGAATCCGGCATGGATCAGCAGGGACTTGGCGAGGCTGTCGCCACCGCGGGCGACAACGCTGCCGCTCGGCTCGGCGGCGATGGTGACGGTGATGGGCATCGACTTCTCCGGTACGGGTGGCGTGGGTTGTGGGGAGGCCAGCAGGTGGCCGAGTTCAGCGGCGATGCGCTGGCATTCGGTCTGCAGGCGGAAGGCGTCGCGGTAGGCGTTGTGGAGGCTGCCGTCCTCGCGGGCGAGGGTCGCCACCACGTGCACCTGGCGGGGCTGGTTGCGCAGGGCGACCCATCGGCAGGCGTCCGGATCGCCGCCGGGTGCGACGGTGACTGCCGCGACTCGGCGGGCGACCTCGGCCCATTGGGCGTCGGTCAGGTCTCGGTGGCGGGGGTCGGAGCGGACCGAGCAGACCCACACCGGCCGCTCCGGTGCGCGGGTGCCGAGGCGCTCGACGGGCGCGTCCAGTGCGTGGGCGAGGTAGGGCAGGGTGTCGGCGTGGGTGAGCAGGTCGATCGGAGCGCCGTGGCAGTCACCGCCCACCAGACGGGGGTTGCTCTGGTCGCCGCGCTCGCCCGGCCCGTAGAGGTAGCCGAGCAGACCGGCGGTGTTGCTGGCGCGCTGAAGGTGGGCGATCACGGCATGGACCTCGAAGGAGAGCGAAGGGGCGGAGCCCCGGTTGGGCTTCCGGGTGATGAGGATCCGCAGAATCCGCGATTTGGCCCGTCCGGAAACCGGTGGTAGAAGCCCACGCCTTCGTCATGCCGATGGGTGGAGCCCGTGGTCGTGGGCGAAGTACGCGCAGGCCGATCGGGCGAAGGCGGTGTCGCCGTGCAGCCGGGCCCAGCGGCCGTCCTGGCGGATGACGGTGGCGACGATGTCGAGGCCGCCGGCCTGGTTGCGCAGCGCCACCCAGCGGCAGGCGGCCGGGTCGTCGTCCGGTTCGATGCCGGTGCCGTCCAGGACCTCGCGCGTCAGCTCGAACCAGTCGTCGTCGTCCAGCTCGACCGTGGTGGTGTTGCGGATCGCGCAGTGCCACGTCAGCCGCCGCGCCGGGACGTGGCCGGTGCGAGGTATGCGCAGGGCCAGCGGCTCGTCGAGCACCGCCGCCAGCAGCGGCAGGGAGATGTCGTCCTGAGAGGTGAGTTCGGGCGACCAGGCGGTGAGCAGGTACGGCTGGAAGCCGGGTTCACTGCCGTGCAGTTGGGCGAGCAGCTCAGTGGTGCTTTCGGTGCGCCGCACGTCGCAGCGCAGGGGGTAATCGGGCATGACAGATCCGCATCGGTGAGCAGGGCCAAGGAAGGGTGCGGTGCCCCGCCCCAGGGCGGGCACCAGGCAGGTCAGAAGTACGGGTTCTCGGTCGGCCGATCGGCCTCGGTGGCGGCGTCGAGCAGCTCGGCCAGATCACCGGGCTCGGAGGACCGCTGATCAATCCACCACCCCGCACGGGTGACGGTCCGCGCCTTGTCCTCCATCGCCTCCCATTCAGTCTCGGCGGTGCCGCCCTCCACGACGAGGGCGGCGTAGGCGGCGGCCAGGACCTGGTGCCGGCAGCGGACACCCCAGGCCACCGCGCGCTCGGTACCCTCCAAAGGGGGCATCGCGTACTGCGCCGACCAGGCTTCGGACTCCGCCTGCTCCTCGGCGCGCTTGTTCTTCAGCCACTCCCGCGTGCTCGCGGCGTCGCTCTGATGGGCGTCTTTCCAGCATTCGGTGCACGGGCGCTCGGTCAGCCAGTGGGCGAACCCTGCGCGCTCGTCGGCCCGCCGGTCTCCGAGGTCCCGCTCGGCGATATGTCCGCAGGAGTGGGCGATCTGCCAGATGGTCGCCACCCCCGGGGAATTCCGTTTGATGGGCGTTACGTTCGAGGTCGGATTGCTGGTCTGGGACTTCATATCGAGTGCCTTTCGTTGGCGGTTGGGGTGGTGGCCTGCGTCGTTGCGGAGGGTCGTGCATCAGATGCACGATTCATGCGGCGTTCGGAGGTGGTCTGGACTGCTAGGCGGTGGTCTCGGGGACGCTTCCGCCTTCTGCGTCGTCTCAGCGGGTCCTGCGAATGGCGTTTGTTGCCGCCGCGGCGATGGCGGCGGGAGCGCTGGAGGGCTGGGTCAGGTGCAGCAAGGTGGTCCCCGGCAAGTGGCGGGACGCCGCGGTGACGGTGAGCTGGAGCACGGCGCAGCCGGCGGTCGTGAGCTGCTTGACACGGGTGACGGCTTGAGCGGTCTCGTCAGGGGTGTAGACGGCGTCGGTGACGATCACGAGGAGGCGGCCGGCCCCGGGGCGGCTGAGTTCGAGGCCGTGGTCGAGCGCGTCCAGGGCATCGGCGAGGTTGTGACTGCTGCCGTTGGCGCCGAACGTTGTCACACGCTCCGGTGCCCGGTGGGTGGGCCGGGTCAAGGCGGTCAGGTGCGTGTCGTAAGCGACGGTGGCGGTAAGGGAGTCGGGGTCGGTCAGGGTCGCTGCGCGTGCCACGATCCAGGCAGCGGACGCCACGGGCCCGCAGGCGACACGCATGGAACCGGAGACATCAACGGCGATCCCCACACGCAGCGCTGGGGTGGGCGAGCTGCGGCGGCGGGTGTGGGTGAACGGTTCCGCGGTAGGGACCGACCCGGCCGCGCGCTGAGCGTCGCGGGCGAGAGCCGCGCGCATATTGAGGCGGCCGGGCGGGGTGGGGCTGGTGGTCCGCTCCTCGGTCCGCTCGCGGTAGGCGGCGGCCCGCAGGGCGCGGCTCAGGCGCGCGGCGGCACTGTGCTCGGCGGCGGTGGGCCGGCGGCTGCCGGTGACCGGGTTGCCGTACGGTGCCGGTGCGCCGTCGGGGTCGACAGTGGCGCCACGGGTGTTGAAGACCGACTTGGCGGTGGCAGCGGCTTGGCGTCGCTGGCCGGCCCGCTGGGCTCGGTCCTGAGCCTGCGCCTTGGACTGCGCGGCCATGGCGTTGACCGCTGCGGCCTGTGCCGCAAGGTCGGCCGCGTCGGTGGCAGCCGTGCTGTCCATGACGATGGCCACGGCGCCGGACAGCAGATCGGTGAGGTTCTCCGGCACGGGCAGAGCGGGGGCAGCGGCGTCCAGAGCGTCGCACCAATCTTGAGCGTGCGCGAGCATGCTCTCGGCGTCGTGGTCGGCACACTGGTGGGCTGCGCTCCAGATACGGGTGAGGGTGGCCAGCAGGTCCGCGCCCAGCACCTGTTCGCACAGATCAGCGACCGCCCGGGTCTCGCCGGCATCCAGGATGCCCACGTCACGGCGGCCCAGGACCAGGGCCGCCACGCCAGCGGCGTGCTCGATGCCCTGAAGGGTGGGGCGGGCGATGTCGGGCATGACCAGGGTGCGGGCACTGGTGCGCAGGTACGTGCGGTCCGTGGGCCGCGTGATCAGGTGTGCGCCTTCGACACGGCTCTCCTCCAGCAGGAGCGCGGCCTCCACGACACGGGGGTCCGCTCCGGCAGATTCCCTCCAGACGGAGTGGGCCGCGTGCGCGGCCTCGTGGACGAACACTCCCCAGGCGGCGGGATACCGCTCCTCGTCGCCCACGATCCGCGGATGGACCTCATGGGGCTGGAGCGGGGCGAACAGCCGGGCGTCGAACTCGACCTCGCCCAGCGTGGGGAAGAACGCGGCCGGTGCGCCGCTGCGCGTGCCGGGACGGCAGGTGACGAGGAGGTCCTGGCGGCCGGAGAGCGTGACCAGCCGGTCGCCGAGTTCGGCACCCACGCGCAGCCACGCGGCCGGGGAGGAACGGGGCTGCGCGGGCGGGGCGCCGTCGTCGTCCCAGCGCGCGAGATCGGCGTCGACGTCCGGCGTGACGACGGGGGACTGGACGTGGTGGTGGGCGCTCATCGCGCGCGGCCCGGCTGTGCGGAGCCGGTGCTGCCCGGGGGCTGCCGGACGGCCGAGGCGGGAAGCTGCTTGCCGAGGGTGAGGGGCGCGACCTCCCTGACGCCGGCAGCCTTGATGACAGCGGCGGCGACGGCGTCGCGGTCCTCCACAGGAGCGATGCCGACCAGGTTCGCGAGCGCGGCCTTGGTGCCCAGGACGGCCTCGGTCTTCTGATAGCTGAGCAGCTCCCGCAGTTGGGGGGCCCAGCCCAGCTCACCCAGTTCGACCTGGCGGGCGAGGTGTCGGGCGACCCGGACGACCCGGGCGTCGATCCTCAAGGCCAGGGCGAGGTCATAGTCCGTGCCGATCTGGATCTGCACGCTGAACCGGGACGACAGCGCCTCGGTCAACACGGCCCCGTGGACGCCGGGATTGTGGCCCGCCACCACGTAGAAGCCCGGCTCGGCCTTGATGGTCTCGCCCTTGTGGGCCTTGACCTGGATCTGCCTGCGCCCGTCCATCGCGGGATACAGCGCCGCCAGGACCTTCGGTGAGATCAAGGTGGCATCGTCGATCAGCAGGGCGCGGCTCTCGGTCATCGCGGTGACCAGCGGACCGTACTGGAAGACGTAACCTCCGCTGTCTCCTTGCGTGTACTCGCCGATCAGGTCGCCGACCGTGGTGTCGCCGTCACCGGCGACGGTGAGCAGGTCCGGGAACGCCGCCTCAACCAAACTCGTCTTGCCGGTGCCCGGAGGGCCGTAGAGCAGCACCGGCACGTCGGCGTCGCGCAGGCGGTTCAGCGCCTCGACGTCGGGCAGATCGGCCAGCTCCCTCGGGTGGTAGAGCTGGCCCCCCGAGCGTCGGATCGGGCCGGTCTGCTTCGGCGTGGCTGCGGCGGGAATGGTCGTGCGGGCCGTGGCCGCCTGGACGCGGGGAGCGTGGGTGCCCGGTGGGCTGATCACAGCGGTCTGCGCTGCTGCGGCGGTTTTCGCGTTCGCGCGGAACTCCGGTTGTCCGGTTCCGCTTTGGTCGGCCTCGCCGCGTCGCACCAGGGTGTGGGCGGCGTTGCGGACGGCGCCGTGGGAGTGGCCCAGTTGCCGGGTCATGTCCCCGATGGTGAGCGCATCTGCCGGCCGGTCGGCCAGCAGTCGGGCCACCTTGGCCCGTAGTTCGCCGCCCTTGGTGCGCGCTGGACTGGGCGGTGCGGGTGTGGTCACAACGAGGCTCCTTCAACAGGTAGGGGGCGAGCGGGGTTGGCGTGGGATGGAGGGGCTGGCCGGTCCCGGAGCGGTTCACGGACTGCCGACATCGGCGACCGGGCCAACCGGGGCGTACCGTCGGCGCTCACCGGCCGACCAGGGGTTCGGTCCAGGGGCAGGAGGTGGCTGGCGACGAGCAGCTCGTCGGCCGGCGAGCAGGCCCGTGCGTCTGCTGCGGACCGGGTTCCGTCGCTCGGCAGGCGCAGCCGGGCGTCTCTTCGAAGCCGTCCTGGAGCAGGATTCGCCGGGCGGCGGCGTTGTAGCCGGTGGTGGTGACCTCGCCGGTGATGGCGTGCCGGATCGGAATGAACGGTTCTCCTGGTGCTTCGGGCACGGCGGATCTCCTATCGGTGGTGGCGGGAAAGCCGGTGGGGTGTTGGGCGAAGGTGAGGCGGGCCCGGAGCTTTTAGCGCATCAACGGTGCGTGGCTGGACCAGGAACGATGGGCAATGACTGCCGACGTGCTCCGGGGCGGGCCTCACCGCCCCGCAGTTGCCTGACCTCGCCTTTCCGCACGTTCTGATAGCCGGGAGTACCAACAACGGCCATGGGAACTGTTCCTTCGCAGGGGTTGGGGTCTCAGCGTGTGCGGGAGAACGCCACGCGCGGGTCCACCGGCTGGGAGACCGGAGCAGGGGCGGCGGGTGCGGGGACCGGGGGCGTGGCGGGCTGTCCGGCGCGGGCGGGACTGGCAGCCAGCGCGGCAGCACTCAGGGACGGCAACCTGCGCGCGCTCGCGTCCGGGCTGCGCTCCCGGGGAGCCGACCTGGTCGGCGCGGGCGGACGCCGCGTGGTGACATCCCGGGCGAGAGCGGGCTGCACGGCCACCTGGAGGTCAGCGCGGTGCATCGCCGCGGTTACCTGGGCCACCTGGCTGAGCGCCTGGTCGCGGCCGGTGGCAGGCGGCAGCGTGTAGATGTCCAGGTCGGGGTGGCGCCGCCAGCCGTGTTCTTCGAGGAGCTGCCCGCCGGCGACTGCGCCGTCGGTGGTGGCGGCGACGATGCCGAGCCGGGGGTGGTCGGCGAACGCGACGTCGGGCTCGATGCGCTGCGCTATGGCGGCGGCGGCGGCCGGCGCCGGGGCTTCGGGAATGGTGTCGAACTCGGCGTCGACCTGAACCCGGTAGTTGGCCCGGCGCAGGAGGTCGACGGCGCGGGTGGCACGGCCCGGTCCGTCGCGCTGCTGATCGCCCAGTGCGTACAGGTCGCGGTGGCCGGGGACGGGGTGGAAGTCGAAGCCGCGGAGCATCCAGGCGCTCGCGGCGAGGCGCTTGGGGTTGGTGGCGACGATGCCGAAGTCGGGGTGGCGGCCGACTGCAATATCGGGGAGGGAGTTTTCGGAAGGAGGCATGGCAGATCCGTTCGGGTCGAGCAGCGACGGTTGGGCCAGTGAGGGCGGACGATCTGCGGGTGCGGATCATGAGGGGGTGTTCCTCCAGGTGGGAGGCGGTGGTGACAGTTGGGTGACGCGGTCAGCGCGTTCGCGCGGGCCGGGCTGTGGGCGGGGCGGCCGTGGTGGCGGTGCGCGCCGGCAGCGGTGCCGGGCGGTTCTGCTGGGCGGTTGGCGAGAACGCCAGGGCTGCGGCCACTTGGCGTTCGGGTGGGGTGATCGATTCGGGCTGGGCGTGCCAGGGATGGGCGGTGTGGCGGTCGGCCAGGGTGTCGCGCAGGTTCTTGATCTCCAGCACGGAGACGCTGATGTGATGGTTGATGCGGCGCAGCCGGTCGGCGTAGAGGGGATCGGCGGCCTCGCCGAGCCCTTCCCACCAGTCGGCCGTAGCGTCGAGGACTTCGGTGAGGCGGTCCAGGACTCCGTCGCCGGGCGCGGTCAGTTCGCTGAGCGCCGCGACGGCCTGGCTGGTGTGACCGGCCCGGGACAGGGACTGGGTGAGGTGAGCGAGACGGTCGCCGAGGCTCATCCCGTTGTCGGCGGGGACCGGGAGGCTGTTGTCGAGCAGGTCGGCCTCGACGGCGTAGGCGAAGCCCTCGGTGCCCAGCATGTCCACGGCCCTGGTCACCGCGCGGCGCTGCTCGACCGGGTCGGTCATCCCGAAGGGCAGGTAGTGGAAGCGTCCGCGGTGGGTCACTTCGGAGACGAAACCGGCGCGGTGGAGCACAGCGTCGGCGCCGTTGAACGGTTCGAGCGCGACAGGCGGCGTGGGCGAGTGCAGGGCGAGCTGATCCAAGCGGACGTCGATGGCGGCCAGGAGCGGGGCGGTGCCGCCGGCGTTCCAGGCGTGCGGCCCGCCGGGCTCGGAGTTGTAGAGCACTTCGTGCACGGTGGAGTCGTACGGGTGGCTTCGGGTGACCAGCCAGCTCTTCGGGTGGCCCGGCGGGTGGTCGGCGGGCGGTTCCTGGGGCGGGGAGATGATCAGGGCGCTGCCGTCGGGGAGTTCGGCGTGGACGATGTAGTCGCTGAGCCCGTACTCCACGGTGACTACCAGGCCGCGCCGCCGCAGCGGGCCGGTCAGGTAGGCGTACCCGTGCTCCGCGCCGAGGGCGTCCGCGGCGTTTCCCTGGGCGGGCGGGCCACTGGTGCGGGCGGTGACCCGGGTTCCCTGCCGGGTGATCGTGACCGCGATCTGATCAGGCTGCATGTCGGCGCCTCCTTTCTGTCGGTCGCGCCCGGCGGTACGGCGAGACGCCGAGCCGCGCCGCGCGGGAAGCCTGCGAGGGGATGGGGCGAAGTCGAGGATCCGGCGGATCGACGATTTGGCCCGTCCGGGATCCGGTGATACGGCTCTCAGCGCGGATCGGGCTGCTGAGGGGGTGTTCAAGGTGAGAGGGCATGGCGGTTCGGCTTTCGTGGCGAAGGGAGCGGACGTGAGGGGAAGTCAGCGGCCAGGGGTGTGCGGCCGTGCCGGAGGCCCGGGTGGCGGCGAGGATGGCGCGGGCGTTGGCAGCCGGGAGCCGGACCTGGGCACCGTGGTGGTGGAGCGTGCCCGTGCGGCGGCGACCCGGACAGCAGCGAACTCGGCGCGCTCCCGTTCGACGTCGGCGATGGCGTGCAGCACCGGGGCGTGGTCCATGAAGACGGTCATCGCGTGCCAGCCCTCGGCGTTGCGCTCGGCGAGGGTGTCGTTGAAGGCGACCCAGCGGTCCGGGCCGGTCCGCTGGTCGAGCACAGCGGTCAAGCGGGACTCCCACTCGTCGCGGATGGCCATGCCCTCGGTCAAGGCAGCAGTCAGTGAGCACGGTTGGTAGCTCCACCGGTCGGCGGTGGAGGCAGGCAGCGGAAGCTCGGGCAGAGCGGCTTTGGCGTGGTCGATCGCGCCGGGGCCGTGGAAGAGGAACGTCTCGAAGGGCTGCCAGGCTTCGGCGTCGCGCTGGGCCTGCCGGATGCCGTAGGCGTCTTCGTCCAGGGGCATGCCGGACGCGTCGCAGAGGGAGTCCGAGACGGCGTCCCAGTCGGCGAGGGCCTGTTCAGCCAGGCGGTGTGCTTCGCGCAGCGCGGGGAGACGTGCTGCTTCGACGGCGTGCCGGTAGCGGGGCAGCAGGCGGCGTTCGACGTCAGCCGCTGCACGGACCGGGTCGCCGGGTACGGCGATGCCGTGGGGCGTGTGGATGGGGCGCAGCACGCCGTCGATGCCGGGCGGTGCGAGGGCGGCCACCAGAAACTGACCGCGGTGAAGGGGGCGGGCGAGGACGACGAAGTTTTCACCGCCGGGGCCGTTCAGCAGTGCAGCCTCATCGTGGACGAAGTCCTGCAGAGCCCACTCGACAGGGCCGGTGTCCCACAGCCTGTCCATCACGTCGGCGTGGGCCGGGCTGTAGGCGAAGTAGTCCTCGGTGACCGCGGACCAGGAGCCGGGGAGCCGGCGGGCGAGACCGTCGCTGAAGGCCCGCAGCCCGCTGGGGTCGTAGCGGGACGGCGCGGGGTGGCGGAGGGGCGCGTTCGGATCGGGTACGGGCATGACGGGTCCAATACGGGCGTGGAGAAGGGGGCGAGTGGGAGCGGGCGGCGCGGCGTCTGCGGGGCGAGGTCACGGCCAGTTCCTCCTGATCTGTGGTTCAGCGACTGCGGTGGTCCGAGCGGGGAGGAGTAGGGGGCGCCGCGGGCTCTTGCTCCGAGGCCGGTGCGGGGCTGGCGAGCCGGGAGCCGGCGGCGGGGGAAGTGCTGGTGGCTGCGGTGCGGCGCTGCGCGGCGTTGATGTCCTCCCAGGCGTCCACGGCCGTGTCGTAGAGGTCTTGGTCGAGTTCGCCGAGGCGGGTGACGATGCCGGTCATGTGGGCGGCGGCTTCGCCGGCGCCGGCCTGCTGGAGCTTGTCTGCGGCGGCTTCGAGGAACTCGTGCAGCCGGGGGAGGATACCGTTCGGGTCAGTCGTGGCCAGGAGGATCAGTTGGGCGACCTCACCGGGCTCAGCATTGTGGAGGCGGTCGGTCCAGGCGGTGATGGCCGGCCCGACCGTGTCAGGTACAGAGCCCTCCTTGACCGACCAGCGGCGCAGGTCCTGGCTCGTCGGCACGCCAGTACGGGCGGAGTTGATCTGCTCGGTGGTCCGTCCGGTGTTGTCGTAGAGTTCGAAGTCCGGGTGAGGAAACACGGGTTGGCTCCTTCTGCTGCGGGTCGGGGTTCAGCGCATCCGGGCGTCGGTGTCGAACAACTGCCGCTCCGCGGGGTGGAGCAGGTGCTGCGTGATGAAGCTCCTACCTGCGACTTTCCATAGGCCCCGGCCCTTGGTCAGCGCGGAAACGGCCTGGGTCTCGACGCCGGTCAGACCGAGCAGCGAAGCTGCGGCGGCGAGCTGATCGGGTTCCTGGCGGTAGATGATGCGGGTGGAGCAGTCGGCGAGCAGCCCCTCGGCCAGCACCCGGCCGCGTGAGCCGGCATCACCCGCAGAGAGCAAGTCGCTGAGGCGGTGGATGACCATCAGGTTGGCGATACCCAGGCCCCGGGAGAGCTTCCACTGGGATTGCATCCGCTCCAGCAGGCCGACGTGCCGCATCACACGCCACGCCTCGTCGTAGATGACCCAGCGCCTGCCGCCGTCAGGGTCGGCGAGGGCGGCCTCCATCCACGCCGAGGCGCAGGTCATCGCCAGCACCAGCGCTGTGTCGTCGCCTGCGCCGCCGAGCCGGGACAGGTCGATGGACAGCATCGGTGTGGCGGGGTCGAAGGCCACGGTCGAGGGCGCGTCGAACATTCCGCTGAGGTCTCCGTGGACGAGGCGGCGCAGGGCGTGGGCGAGGTCCTGGGCTGCGGTTCCCATGTGTCCGGCTTGGTCACCGAGCGCGTGGTCGAGGCGTTCGGGTGAGCCGAGGACGTGGGCGATCTCGCCGAGCAGCGGCACCGTGCCGGTCGCCTCGGCCTGAGCCACGACCAGGTCGAGGGCGAGGTCGAGCGCGGTGTGCTCCATCGGCAGCAGATCGCGCGCCAGAACCGTGCGGGCCAGGCCCGCCAGCAGGAGCAGCCGGCGCTTGCGGGTCTCGGTCGCCCAGTCCGCCTCGCTGACCGCCTCGGGTTTGGCGGGTGCGTCCAGGGGATTCAACCTGCCGGGCAGTCCCGGGCCGAGGGCGATGGTGTAGCCGCCCAACGCCTCGGCGACGGGGCTCCATTCGCCCTTGGGGTCGCAGGGCACGTAGACCTTGTAGCCGTGGGCGATGGCCCGGGTGGCGATCGACTTGGCCAGAGCGGACTTGCCCATGCCGATGATCCCGGCGAGCACCATGTTTGGGTTGGTGAAGCCCTCGATCCGGCCGCTGGCGTACAGCGAGAAGGGGTCGTAGCAGAAGGCGGCTTCGGCGTGGACGTCCCGGCCGATGAAGATCCCTTCCGCCCCGAGGCCGCCTTCGGCGAGGAAGGGGTAGGCCCCGCTCACGGTGGCGGTGGTCATGCGGTGGGCGGCCAGGCGGAGCTTCCCGCCGCGGGCCGAGGCCGGACCGGGGCGCCCGGAGGGTGGGTAGGTCGGCCGCAGCTCCGGATCGAGGCTCTCCTCGTTCTGCCGCTTGGGAGGGGTTTCGGCGCGGTGGGCTTGGCGGCGGGCTTCGGCGAACTCGGCGCGGGCGGCGCGCTGCTGGGCGCGGGAGGCTTTGCGGGGCACGAAGAGGTGGCTGGTGCTGGCGCGGGTGCGGGGCATGAACGTGTCTCCGGATCTGGTGGTGGACTCAGTGGCGGATGAGGCCGGTGAACGGTGCGTGCAGGTCGGCCGGGGTGCTGCGGCGGCGGACCAGCCGGGCGGCGAGCTGGTGCCGGTGGCAGATGGTCAGCTCGGGAGCGCCTTCGGGCAGCCCGGCTCGGCATGCCTCGCGGTCGGGAACTTCTCCGGAGTCCGGCCGGGGGGCTGCGTGGTAGGCGGCGTGCAGGTGGTCGGCGGCCTGCCAGATCCGGGTGCGCGCGGCGCTCAGGCAGTCGCCCTCGACCGGCAAGAGTGAGCCGGTGCGCAGGGTATGGGCGTCGAGCAGTTCGTAGACGGCGACCAGGTGCTCGTGCAGCGCGTCGAGTTCCGCCCGGGGGGCGGCGAGCGGGCCGGCTGGGAGGTTGAGGGCGCGGTGGAAGTCGAGGGCGGCGGTGGCGAAGGGCACGAAGTCCTGCGCGGTCGGCGTGCTGGCGGTGCGGGACATGGGGGTGCTCTTTCGGCGGGAAGGGGTGGGGCCGGCATCAGGCGGACAGGGCGAGCGGCAGGGCGGCGGCGGTGAACGCCTCGGCCTGCTGCCAGCTCAGAACCCGCAGATCGAGCTGCGCGCCGACCGCCGCGGTCTCCACGACCGCGCACGCGGAGCGCAGTTCGTCCTCGGTGTCCGCGCTGACGGTCAGCAGGCCGGTCAGGGCGACGTCGGCGTGCCCGGCGATGAGCTGGCGCTCACGCGTCTTGATGTCCTGGTACTCGATCGAGTCGGCTTCGGAGTCGACCTGGCCGCGCCGGGCCCGCTCGGCGGCGTCCGCGATCACCGAGGCTTTCTTGCGCTGGACGTCGCGCAGCGCGGCGTCCAGTCCCTTCGGCTCGTACGACAGCGACAGGGTGCGGCGGACCCCGGCGGTGAACAGGAGCTGGTGCAGGAAGCCCGCGCTGGTCTCGATCCGGGGCCAGTTCTCGATCCAGTAGGTGGTGTGGAAGGCCGTGTCGGTGGCGATGTGGTCGGCCTTCTCCACCACCACGACCGGACCTGCGGCAGCGGGGTCGGCCGCCGGGCGGCCGGAGTCCGACCAGCGGTCCAGCGCCGCAAGGACCCTCGGGTCGTAGGCGGTCCGCACCACGGCGGCGATCTCCGTGGCGGTGAGCCAGCCCGAGGGATTGAGGCCGGCGGTACGCGCGGCCTGGTCGAAGGTGGAGGTGAGCTGCGCCAGCACGGAGAAAGCACCGGTCAGGCCACCGCCGGCCTGGTTGATCAGCCGTCGCGCGCCCTTGGCGTCCAGCGACACGGCGACGTATGCCTCGTGCGGTGCCGCGGCCGGGCCCGCGGACGCGATCAGCTCGCTGTAGACCTGCCCTGCGAGCGGGGCGTTGGGGTTGCCGTGCTCCTCCCAGTACCGGCGCAGCGCGTCCCCGGAGTCGGGGACGGTGCGCTCGACCACCTGGATCCGGGCGACCTGCCCCGTCCGCGCCAGCGCCGCCAGAGCGCGTCCCCAGCCGGACACGTTCGCGTTCTGTGTGCCCGGGTCGAGCAGCGCGTAGGCGCGGGAGGACACCTTGACCACTGCGGTCAGGGTGCCGGTGCCCGGGTGGTGGACGGCGCCGTACCGGCGGTCGGGCGCGGTGACCACCCGCAGCGAAGCGGCGGTACCGGGCAGATGAAGCAGCCCCTCGCGGATCGGTCGGCGCGACGGGCGGGCGAGCCAGACGAGCTGGCCCTGGGCGCGGCGCAGGGTGTAGCGGGCGACGATCGGTGTCCAGTCGGCGAGCGACCGGCCCCGGGAGCGGACGAAGACCAGCAGCAGGATCGCGGCCCACAGCGGGATGAGTTCCAGTGCGCCGACCACGCCCCGGGTGAGTATGACGGCCAGGAGCAGCAGACCGGTGAGGGTGACGACGATCAGTTGCGGAGCGGTCAGGCCGAGCAGGATGCCCCGGCGGCTGCGGTGCGGGAACTTCACGGTGGCCGGGGCGCCGTCAGGAATGCGGTTGTCAGGCATGGCGGGTCCAGAGGGTAGATACGGGCGGAAGCGGGCGGGTGGGACGGGGCTCTTCTCGTTCTCACGGTGGGAATCCCTGCCGGGCGTAAGGAGGGAGGGGGCGGGCTGCGCCAGGCAGCCCGCCCCGGGTGGGGGCCGGTCAGGATCCGGCGGGCGGCTGGTCGGGGAAGACCCAGCGCGTCGGGCTCTGCGATCCGTCGCCCGGCGGTCCGCCGGAGGGCTTCGGCAGAGGTTCGGTTCCGGAGCGGGCAGGAGCTGGAACTGCTGCTCCGGAGGTGCCCGCTTCGGAGCCGCCTGTGTCACCGGGCGAAGGCCGGTTGATCAGCGGGGGGATGCCGGGGCGCTGGATGAGGGCGCGGCCCTTGTCGCCGGTGGCGTTGTCGTCCTCGCCATAGCGGAAGGAGGTCCTCGGACTCGGCGTGCCGTCGATGCCTTCCTTGCTGAGGTGGGACCCGGCAGGGTCGATACCGGAAGCGACGCCGTCGGCGCCTGCACCGGGTACCTGGCTGGGGCCTTGTGGCGCGGGTGCTCCGGTGCCGGCGCGCATGGCGAGGCTGCCTGCGGTCTTGGCGGCGCCAGCGGCGACCGCCATTCCCGCGATGCCGCTGCGGTGTAGGTCGTCGTGGCCGCCGCCGTCGGACGCCCAGTGCACGAACTTGTACGTGGCGTACGGGCACAGCAGCACCAGGACCATCACGACCAGGCCGGCCATCGCATCCGACAGCGCGCCGAGACCGTCGGCCGGATCGGACTTGCCCATCGCCGAGACGCCGATCAGGAACACCACGGTCATCAGCAGCTTGCTCACGACGAGGGTGGCGGTGGCCTCGATCCAGCCGCGCCGCCAGCGCTTGGCGACCTCCCAGCCGCCGCCGGATCCAGCGAAGACCGCGAGGGCGACCAGGATGAGCACGCCGACCTTGCGGGCGACCATGACGCCCCAGTACATGAACGCCCCGATGGCCATGCCGAAGGCGACCAGGGCGGGCACGCCCCAGCCCAGGCCGAACATCATCCCGAGTTCGTTGACTTCGACCACGCGGCGGATGGCGTCGGCGATGGAGGTGTGCGCGGCCTGGAAGAGGCCGTCGGACAGGGCGTCGACCACCGTGATCGCAACGGAGGTGAAGGCGACGGCGCAGAAGGAGAACAGGACGCCCACCATCGTGCCGATCGCGGCCTGCGCCAAGGCGCGTTCGTCGCGGCGCCAGGCGGCGAACATCAGCTGCAGGCAGAACGTGCCCACCGTCAGGACCAGGCCGATCGGCAGCAGCAGCTCGTAGTTGTCGCGGAACCAGGGGGCGTTCAGGTCGATGGCGGTGGTCTCGTTGACCGCGCGGGCGGCGAGGTCGGCGGCGCTGGCGGCCAGATCGCCTGCGGATTTCGCCAGCCAGGCGCCGATGCCGTCAGTGACGGCCTGGCCGGTGCTGGAGACGACGCCGCCGATGGTGTCGCACACCGTCGACATCAGGGGGAGATCACAGGCTCCCATGGGGGGTTCCTCCTTTCGCAAGAGGGCAGTTAGGGCGCGACGTTCGGCAGGGCGCCGGCGAGCGAGCAGGGCTGGTCGGGGCGGCACTGGACGGCGAGGGTGATCGCGCGGGCCTCGGCGCCTCCGCGGGGTGAGCCGGTCCAGGCGATGGACTGCTGACCGGTGACGGTGACGGCGTAGACGTACGCGGTGGTGATCGCGCCCGGATCCGCCTGCAGGGCCTGGGTGAAGGAGGCGGGGAAGTGCGCCTCGTTGACCGTCGCGGTGGCGAACTGGGCGTTGTCTCCCATCCGCTCCCACAGCACGGGCGAGGGCACGAGGGCGTCGACCGACGCGCGGTCGGCGTACTTGGTCTCGCCGGTCAGCCAGCGATGGAGGGCCGAGACCAGCTCGGACTGGGAGTAAGCGCGGGTGTCGTAGGACCAGAGTGCTACGGCCGCCGCCTTCCCGAAGACGATCGGGTCGTGTGCGTCCGGCGGGACGGGCAGCGTGCTGTTCACGCCGTGTGGTGGCGGTGTCGTCGCCGGCGCGGAGGAGCCGGGCGTCGGGGAGGCCGACGTCGTCTGCTGGACCGTCGCCTTGGTGGAAGAGCGGCCGTCGCGGGTGAGGTAGGCGGTGAGCCCGGCGAGGGCGACGAGCACCACCAGCACGACCGTGCCGAGCAGGGCCCGGCGGCGTACACGCGACGGGCCGCCCGCGTTCGAGGACGTGGCAGGCATCAGTGGACCTGCGTTCCGAGCGTGGAGAAGAACGCGACGATGCCGTTGGCGGCACCGAGCAGGAGGGCCGCGCCGGCGGAGACCAGGACGCCCTTCTTGCCGTTGGCCTCGGCCTGGTGGCCGCCGGAGTGGTGGCCCCAGGCCCACACCCCGGCGCTGACCGCCATCGCCCCGACCACGCCGATGATTCCGAACAGATTGATCGAGCCCATCACCTGCTTGAGCACGGCCAGGCCCGGCAGCCCGCCCTCGTTCGGCTTGATCCCGGGGTCGTAGGCAAGCCGTATCACCTTGTCGGCGAGGAACATTGGGAACTCCAGTTCGATTTGAGGCGCGTCAAAGGCCGCTTGGGCGCAGCCATGGCGCGGAGGAGACGGGAGGAGAGGAGAGGGGAGGTGGAAGAAGTGACGGTCAGACGACGCGGCGGGCCGCGAGGATCTGCGGCTTCCAGTCGGCGAGGGTGTTGATGTCCACCACGGCGCCGGTGTGCGGGGCGTTGACGATCAGGCCCGAGCCGATGAACATCCCGACGTGCTGCGGGACTTCGGCCGTGCCCTCGGTGAAGACGAGATCACCGGGCTGAAGGGCATCGACCGAAACCGGCTTGCCCTCTTTGACCTGCGTGTACGTCGTCCGGGACAGCGTGACGCCAGCGGCCTTGTAGGACTGCTGCATCAAACTGGAGCAGTCGCAGCGGCCCATCGGATCCGGACCGTGGGAATCGGTACAACTCCCGCCCCACTGGTAATCCGTCCCGAGCTGGCCCAGCGCCCAGCGGATCGCGGTCTGCACCACCGCCGGAGCGTCGGCCGGAATCGTGTATCCGGCCGGCACCGAACCCGGCGGGATGACCCCGAAGTCCGTACCGTCCCCGCCCGGAGCGCAGCCCCCTCCGATACCGCCGCGCACGGTGCTGGTGGGAGCGGAGCCCGAAGGGGCAGGCGTCGGCGTGGCACCGC
This sequence comes from Actinacidiphila polyblastidii, assembly GCF_036353415.1. NCBI lineage: Bacteria > Bacillati > Actinomycetota > Actinomycetes > Kitasatosporales > Streptomycetaceae > Actinacidiphila > Actinacidiphila polyblastidii. The sequence goes on along the minus strand of NZ_JAZEWV010000012.1, from coordinate 27,193 downwards.
CGGTCGGTGCCAGCAGCGAATCCAGTGCCCTCTGCACGGCGGTCGCCAGCGGATCCCACTTCGCGTAGGCGTCGGGGAAGGCCGACTTCTGCACCGCCTGAGCAGCCTGGGCGACCGACAGCGACTGCCACCCGGTCACCTGCTCCAGCGCCTCATAGAACTTCGTCGAGGCGTGGACCGGGTCGAGGATCTCGGTCGCGGTACCCCAGCCCTGCGACGGCCGCTGCTGAAACAGTCCCAGCGAATCGCGGTCGCCGTAGGTGAGGTTGCGCAGACCGCTCTCCTGCAACGCGGTCGCCAGCGCCACGATCTGCCCGCGGGCAGGGATGCCCTTGGCCAGGCCCGTGGCCTGGATGGCCTTGGCGTTGGGCACCTGCTCGGCCGGGTCATCCAGCCCCGCAACCGCGATGGTGCCGGTGCTGCCGCCGTCCAGAATGGCCTTCACCTGTGCGGCTACCGCTGCGTTGTCCACAGCCTGTGCACCGCTGGTGGAACACGAGGCCGCCGCGCTCCCGGCGGTGATGCCGAGCAGGGGAACGGCCAGCAGCAGCGGACCGGCAGCGGCCAGTCCGACGACGGCTCCGGCGGTCTTCTTCATCGCGGCCGCCACCGCCCGCCGAGGCCAAGGGCGCTATCGAGTAGTGAAGTTGGGTCGGGGCGTGGGTGGATCAGGGCGTGCTGCATCGCAGCGGCTCCTTGCTGTTCGTAGGAGGCGCGGTGCCGGCTTCTCGTGCAAAGCCGCCGGCACCGCGCCGGTGTGAATCCGCCCCTGGGGCGGGCCCGGATCATAGGAGTTGGTAGCTCCCGGACGCCGGTGTCAGGTCATGCGCGGCAGCCAGCCGCGCTCGTAATCTCAGGCGATACACAAAAGCCCCCTGGTAGGTGTTTTTGATTGAGGCGAACGCGTCTGTCCGGTGGCCCTATTGGATGGGGCAACACGGATCAGAACAGGTCAACACGGGTGAAGCGGCGCTCCGCTTTGGTGACTTGGCGAGACAGTAGACCGGAAATCCGGACGCACCAAATGGCCCCGGGCAACGGTGTGGAGAGTGCCCAGTCTCGTTAGGCCGGTCCGGAATTGGCGGCTACCCTCCGGCGCAACCCCTGCTCCGAATGCCGCCGCTCGGCATTCCCCGGAGCGGGCAACTCCGCTGCGCCCAGGAAAGAGGCCCCGCGCATGACCTACACGCTGCACCGAGGCGACGCCCTCACGGTGCTCAAGACCATCCCCGACGAGTCCGTCCACGCCGTCATCACCGACCCGCCGTACAACTCCGGCGGGCGCACCAGCTCCGACCGCACCGGCCGTACCGCCCGTGCCAAATATGTCACCAGCAACAGCGCGCACGACCTGCAGACATTCCCCGGGGAGAACCGCGACCAGCGCAGCTACCGGTCCTGGCTGACCGAACTGCTGACCGAGGCGTACCGGGCCGCGGTCGAGCACGCGGTGGCCGTGGTGTTCTCCGACTGGCGCCAGGAACCCACCACCAGCGACGCCCTGCAGATGGCGGGCTGGACCTGGTCGGGCACGATCCCGTGGATCAAGCCCGCCAGCCGGCCGAGGAAGGGCGGCTTCAAGCAGGCGTCGGAGTTCATCGCCTGGGGTGTCAAGGGCAGCCTCGACCGCAGCCGGGACCTCTACCTGCCCGGCTACTTCATCGCCTCCCAGCCCCGCAAGGACCGGGTCCACATCACCCAGAAGCCGGTCGAGGTCATGCAGCAGCTCGTCCGCATCTGCCCCGAAGACGGCACCGTCCTCGACCCGTTCACCGGCAGCGGCTCCACCGGAGTCGCCGCCCTGCGCGAAGGCCGCCACTTCATCGGCGTCGAACTCTCCGACCACTACGCCGCCGTCGCCGAACGCAGGCTCCAGGCAGAGCTGACCCAGGACGACTTCATCCTGGCCGGCCCCGAGGAGTGAGCATGAGAACCCCCAGACCGGGCCGGCATACGGTAGACGCAAAAAAGGGCGGTTGGTGTACCGGAGAACCGGTGCACCAACCGCTCTTCCTCTTGTTGTCAGGCCGCCTCGAACGACTGCCGGATCAGCGGTCCAGCCTTGTCCAAGTCGGCCGCCGACGAGATACGAACCTCCAGGTCACCCGCCCCAGGTGACGGATCCCGCGCATATCGCGCGTGAAGCCCTCCTCCAGCACGACCGTGTCCGGGTCGAGGGAGAGGTACACCAGGATGATCCCGTACAACGGACGGAAGAGGACCGACGTAAGGTTCACCATCCGCCGGTAGGCGATGTAGTGGCGAAGGTGAGCCACCTCCACCTCGCCCCATGCGGTCAACCCCTCGTCCGGCTCTCCGCACAGGTCCTGCAGACAGCCGGGAACGCTGGTCGGTGCCGCCCGGAGTCCGTCGCCGGCACCGGTCGCTGCCCGCCTCTCCCGGATGCCCTGCCGCGCTGACGCCGAACCGGGGGATCCGGGCGAGGACTCGATCAGCATCAGGCTCAGCAGGCCCCCGTCGAAGACCCGGCAGCGCACCAGGTCCATCCGTCTTCGGTTGTCGTACACCGAGACCCGGTCATGCCGGGAGAAGTCGCCGGCGATACACCTCCGCTCGCGCGGAGAGCACAGCACCACGCGGCGCTTGTGTGCTAGCTGCGCCGGGTCACCTCCGCTCGCGCGGAGAGCACGGACAGGACGAGCCGGGCCAGCGCGCTCCGCGAGGGTCACCTCCGCTCGCGCGGAGAGCACACGTACGGCAACGCCTCCACCAACGGCTCCTACGGGTCACCTCCGCTCGCGGAGAGCACAAGTGCGCGGTCGTCGTGCCGGAGAAGCCGAGCGGGTCACCTCCGCTCGCGCGGAGAGCACTGGTCCAGCGCGGCGGCGGTCGCCGCGTCGGTCGGGTCACCTCCGCTCGCGCGGAGAGCACCAGTGGTGGTCTGGTCGGTCACGGTGCGGAGCCGGGTCACCTCCGCTTGCGCGGAGAGCACCGGGTGTGGGATCTCCTCGCCGAGTCCGCGGTCGGGTCACCTCCGCTCGCGCGGAGAGCACAATTGAATTTCTCGAATTTCAGCGGCGAGCGGCGGGTCACCTCCGCTCGCGTGGAGAGCACGCGTTCTCCCGCTGCCGCCAGGCGTCCATGACCGGGTCACCTCCGTTCGAGCACTCCCGGATGACGGCCACAGGGCGGAACGCCCCCGGGTCACCTCCGCTCGCGCGGAGAGCACGTGTTGACGTGCACGAACTGGCTGTTGAGGTATGGGTCACCTCCGCTCGCGCGGAGAGCACGCCGACCCGTATTGGCCAGTCGGTCGGCATGCCGGGTCACCTCCGCTCGCGCGGAGAGCACACGAGCCACCGTAGCCGACGGTGCGGCGGGTCATCGGGTCACCTCCGCTCGCGCGGAGAGCACCACCGGGCCGCTCATCCCCGTTACCCGTGCTGCGGGTCACCTCCGCTCGCGCGGAGAGCACTATCCCCAGCGTCCGGTCGGGCTGGGTGCTGCCGGGTCACCTCCGCTCGCGCGGAGAGCACTCGACCGCGGCGGCCTGGCTCGCGTTCTCGGTCCGGGTCACCTCCGCTCGCGCGGAGGGCACTGACCTGCCGGGATGGCGGGAAGAGATCTAGACGGGTCACCTCCGCTCGCGCGGAGAGCACGCATGTGGAGTACCGAATCATTTTTTCTAGACCGGGTCACCTCCGCTCGCGCGGAGAGCACCCCGATACCTCGGGTGTCGACCTCGCCAGGCCCGGGTCACCTCCGCTCGCGCGGAGAGCACTCACGCAGCTCGCGGGGAGATCCGCGCTCCGCTGGGTCACCTCCGCTCGCGCGGAGAGCACGGGTCCGGCGGCGGGAAGTCCGCGTTCCTTCACGGGTCACCTCCGCTCGCGCGGAGAGCACGGGTCCGGCGGCGGGAAGTCCGCGTTCCTTCACGGGTCACCTCCGGACGCGCGGAGAGCACCAGCTGTACAACGAGCACACCATGCGGTTTGGCGGGTCACCTCCGCTCGCGCGGAGAGCACACCGTGGAGCCCGCCGCGGCGTTGCCCGCCGACGGGTCACCTCCGCTCGCGCGGAGAGCACTCATGGGCTGGCCTCTTGAGTTGGGTGCAGTGCGGGTCACCTCCGCTCGCGCGGAGAGCACGGGATCTGGCCGGCCGGAGCCTCGCCGGGCACCGGGTCACCTCCGCTCGCGCGGAGAGCACTCCTGATATCCGCTTTGGGTGTCCGAAATGGACGGGTCACCTCCGCTCGCGCGGAGAGCACTGATCGAGGCGTGATGCCGATGGGGTCGCCCGCGGGTCACCTCCGCTCGCGCGGAGAGCACCGCGTGAACTTCGGCTCGTTCTGGGAGATGGCCGGGTCACCTCCGCTCGCGCGGAGAGCACACCCTCGACGGCGAGTTGATGCCGAGGAAGCTCGGGTCACCTCCGCTCGCGCGGAGAGCACATGTCCTGCTCCAGCGCGCCGGACTTGAACGCCGGGTCACCTCCGCTCGCGCGGAGAGCACCGCTCGCGCTGCTCCTTCAGCTGCTGCAGCGCCGGGTCACCTCCGCTCGCGCGGAGAGCACGCGTGCCACGCCTGGACCTTCGCCAGGTCGAACGGGTCACCTCCGCTCGCGCGGAGAGCACGTCGTCCGGGGTGCCCTTGCGCCACTGGTCGGCGGGTCACCTCCGCTCGCGCGGAGAGCACGTCGTCCGGGGTGCCCTTGCGCCACTGGTCGGCGGGTCACCTCCGCTCGCGCGGAGAGCACACCATCGCCGGGGGTGCCGTCGAGACCCCCGGCGGGTCACCTCCGCTCGCGCGGAGAGCACACGCGCTCGCCGCGCTCCTGCCGGGCTCCGTGCGGGTCACCTCCGCTCGCGCGGAGAGCACACGCGCTCGCCGCGCTCCTGCCGGGCTCCGTGCGGGTCACCTCCGCTCGCGCGGAGAGCACGCGCCCACACCCGCACCGTGACGCCCTGCACGCGGGTCACCTCCGCTCGCGCGGAGAGCACCGACACCAGCGCAGGAGCGACCAGACGAGGAACGGGTCACCTCCGCTCGCGCGGAGAGCACGTCGACACGATCGAGCTGCCCGACGACGCGGCCGGGTCACCTCCGCTCGCGCGGAGAGCACCTGTGGTCCAACCGCGAACTCGGCAACACCCTCGGGTCACCTCCGCTCGCGCGGAGAGCACAGGTCGCGGGCGGCGCGCTCGCTGGCGTCCATCGGGTCACCTCCGCTCGCGCGGAGAGCACGAACCCCCATCGAGCGGCACTCTGCATCACGTCGGGTCACCTCCGCTCGCGCGGAGAGCACTGCAGTACTGCAAGATGGACTCCGTCCTTGGGCGGGTCACCTCCGCTCGCGCGGAGAGCATCGCTGCTGCAGCATCCGCGCCTCGTACGTCAGCGGGTCACCTCCGCTCGCGCGGAGAGCACCCTATGTGACGGTTGGCGGGTTCGCCCGGCCGCGGGTCACCTCCGCTCGCGCGGAGAGCACGCCCGGATGACCTGCTGGTACTCCTCGGCCTGCGGGTCACCTCCGCTCGCGCGGAGAGCACCTCAAGGCCGAACAGCTCCTCGCCGGAACCGACGGGTCACCTCCGCTCGCGCGGAGAGCACCACGACCGGCCGAGCCAAATCCGGTCGCGCGCCGGGTCACCTCCGCTCGCGCGGAGAGCACGTCGAACAGCAGGTCGCGGCCTGGCGGATCGGCGGGTCACCTCCGCTCGCGCGGAGAGCACCGCTCGGCCTCCCGCACCAGGCCGGAGCCGTCCGGGTCCTCCGCTCGCGCGGAGAGCACAAGCAGACGTCCCTCTCGCGCCTGGACGGGTACGGGTCACCTCCGCTCGCGCGGAGAGCACTCCCGGTCGTCGCGGCGCTCGGCGGCCCAGTCCGGGTCACCTCCGCTCGCGCGGAGAGCACGTTCCTCAAGACCACCTAGATCCGCCCTGGCCCGGGTCACCTCCGCTCGCGCGGAGAGCACCCCTCCCGCCCGATCACGGACCCGGAGCACGCCGGGTCACCTCCGCTCGCGCGGAGAGCACGGGCCGAATTCGCAGAGGCGCTGCCCGTGGTGCGGGTCACCTCCGCTCGCGCGGAGAGCACCCGCTCACGCCAAAAGAAACGCCGTCTAATACTGGGTCACCTCCGCTCGCGCGGAGAGCACCTTGCTGGGGCGGATCGGAGACACGGAGAGTCCGGGTCACCTCCGCTCGCGCGGAGAGCACGGACCAGAAGGACAGGGACGAACGATGGAGCACGGGTCACCTCCGCTCGCGCGGAGAGCACTTGGCCTGCTCGGCCTCCAGTGCGCGGGCCGCCGGGTCACCTCCGCTCGCGCGGAGAGCACGATGCGGGGTGTCACGACGCCTCCTTCTCGGCCGGGTCACCTCCGCTCGCGCGGAGAGCACGCCCTGGAAGGACGCGACCGCGGTGTCGAAGGCGGGTCACCTCCGCTCGCGCGGAGAGCACGGACCCCGTCGCCCCCGAGGCGGCAAGCGTGCGGGGTCACCTCCGCTCGCGCGGAGAGCACACGTCCACCTCGTTAGGCAAAGTGTCTATCTGCGGGTCACCTCCGCTCGCGCGGAGAGCACCGCGCGGTCCATGACGTGCTCTGTGTCGGTCTCGGGTCACCTCCGCTCGCGCGGAGAGCACCATCAAACGCTACCGTCAGCAACCGTTGTCAACGGGTCACCTCCGCTCGCGCGGAGAGCACGCAACACCCTCTCCCAGCCGCAACTGGTCCACCGGGTCACCTCCGCTCGCGCGGAGAGCACGCGGACTCGTCGCTGACGGCGCCGAAGTTGAGCGGGTCACCTCCGCTCGCGCGGAGAGCACCCGTCAGGAGTTTGACGACCCGGCTGGCTGCGCGGGTCACCTCCGCTCGCGCGGAGAGCACTGCGGTCGTGGTTGCGACTCATGTTGCTGGTCCGGGTCACCTCCGCTCGCGCGGAGAGCACGGAGCAATGATCGTGGTTCAGGCGCTCGCGCACGGGTCACCTCCGCTCGCGCGGAGAGCACCCCGCGTCCAGGTGCCCACCCGGGAGCGCCCACGGGTCACCTCCGCTCGCGCGGAGAGCACGACCCGAAGAACCTCGCCCCGTTCGGAGGCGCCGGGTCACCTCCGCTCGCGCGGAGAGCACGACCATTCGCCGGGCCTGTCGCCGTCCTGGTTCGGGTCACCTCCGCTCGCGCGGAGAGCACTTCGTGGTTTGGCGGGATGCGCCGTACTCATCCGGGTCACCTCCGCTCGCGCGGAGAGCACTGGTGGACGCCCTGCGGGGCCGCGGGCAGGTGCGGGTCACCTCCGCTCGCGCGGAGAGCACCGCGGATGACGGCCAGGCAGTCGGGGCACCACCGGGTCACCTCCGCTCGCGCGGAGAGCACCAGAAACTGATCGGCGCCACATGGAACGCCGCCGGGTCACCTCCGCTCGCGCGGAGAGCACTCCTTGCTCATGACGGCGAGGGTGGCAGCCCGCGGGTCACCTCCGCTCGCGCGGAGAGCACGAATCTCCGTGACGATGCGCTCGCACAGCTCGTGGGTCACCTCCGCTCGCGCGGAGAGCACGTCACTCCTGCGGAGCTGCTCGGCACGCAGGGCGGGTCACCTCCGCTCGCGCGGAGAGCACGGCAGCGCTGCCGACGCGGACGTGACCGGATACGGGTCACCTCCGCTCGCGCGGAGAGCACTGGGGCTCTGCCCCGCCGTCGGTTGCGGCCGGCGGGTCACCTCCGCTCGCGCGGAGAGCACCGGCGATGAGGGCGAGCCACACCGCGGGTTCTCGGGTCACCTCCGCTCGCGCGGAGAGCACTACCGGTCGGCGATGGCGCTCCTCACCTCGCCCGGGTCACCTCCGCTCGCGCGGAGAGCACCGGCACGGTGGAGCCGTCGCGGAGCCACGCGACGGGTCACCTCCGCTCGCGCGGAGAGCACGCCTGCAGGAGCCCGCGGTGCGCCTGCGCCGCCGGGTCACCTCCGCTCGCGCGGAGAGCACATCTGTACCGCCTCACGCTCGGGTACGTCGTGCGGGTCACCTCCGCTCGCGCGGAGAGCACTCGCCGAAGACGGCCAAGCCGGCCGCGACGTCCGGGTCACCTCCGCTCGCGCGGAGAGCACCGGCGCGAGGTACATGTACCCGGACAGGAATGCGGGTCACCTCCGCTCGCGCGGAGAGCACAGGAGCTGGCGGCGTGGGCCGCGGGCAGACTGCGGGTCACCTCCGCTCGCGCGGAGAGCACTCATACGCGGCCGAGACCAGCAGCGCGGCCAACGGGTCACCTCCGCTCGCGCGGAGAGCACGCCGGTCATCTTGGCGCGAGTCCCCATGACGGCGGGTCACCTCCGCTCGCGCGGAGAGCACTAGCGTTCGTCCATGATTGCGACGGTCACGGGCGGGTCACCTCCGCTCGCGCGGAGAGCACCTTGGCGAACTCGCTGGCGATCTCCCGGTCGGCGGGTCACCTCCGCTCGCGCGGAGAGCACACAGCACGGACTGTCCGAAGTCGCCGGCATCGCGGGTCACCTCCGCTCGCGCGGAGAGCACCGGGCCCACCGGCGGTGTGCGGCGAGCTCGGTCGGGTCACCTCCGCTCGCGCGGAGAGCACGCCAGGGTGACCAGGGCCGGGTCGGGGAGGGCTGGGTCACCTCCGCTCGCGCGGAGAGCACGATCCCCTCGGGGAGCGCGCCGTTCGGGTCCGCGGGTCACCTCCGCTCGCGCGGAGAGCACAGAGGAGAACCGATCGTGCAGACCATGCCGTACGGGTCACCTCCGCTCGCGCGGAGAGCACGCGACCAGCGCCAGCGACGCGCCCCGGGCGGCCGGGTCACCTCCGCTCGCGCGGAGAGCACCCGTGGAAGAAGGTACCGGCGGAGAACAGGTCCGGGTCACCTCCGCTCGCGCGGAGAGCACGAGAAGAAGTCGCCCAGGCCGTAGAGCCTGGACGGGTCACCTCCGCTCGCGCGGAGAGCACCCGGGAACCACACGCGACGCCGCTTACGGGCGCGGGTCACCTCCGCTCGCGCGGAGAGCACGATCACGCGAGGACGCCGTTTTCAGCCGCGTCCGGGTCACCTCCGCTCGCGCGGAGAGCACGCGCAGTTGTGGACAAACGGGCAGGTCAGGGGCGGGTCACCTCCGCTCGCGCGGAGAGCACAGGTCGGGACCGAGCGTGTCCTGGTACAGGTGCGGGTCACCTCCGCTCGCGCGGAGAGCACAACTCGCGTACGGCCGGGCCCGGGCGGTCCTGCGGGTCACCTCCGCTCGCGCGGAGAGCACGGGTGCGTTCCACAGCCCGAGCCGGGTCAGGTCGGGTCACCTCCGCTCGCGCGGAGAGCACATCGTCGTCCCTCAGACGTTGGGGACGTGGAGCGGGTCACCTCCGCTCGCGCGGAGAGCACACTTCCTGACCTGCGCCTCTACAGCGGCTTTGCATTTCCTTTGCCCTTTCGAAGGGGTGCTGAAGCAAGCCCTCGGGCTGTATCGGTCGGTCGCATGAACGGGATTGTAGGGCTCAGGCGCTGGGCGGGATGGCGTTCTCTTATCCGGGGTCGGTTGTCGGTGGTGGCTGCTATGCCTGGGGCATGATGACAGGGAATGGTGCGGCGGCCCCGGTGGGCCGGGTGGACTGCCGCATGTGGGGGAAAGAGAAGAACCTGCCCAGGACGTATCCGGTGGTGTGTCACATGCTGGATACGGCGGCGGTGTTCCTGGCTTTGTGGGACGGGTTGGTCGGAGCCGGGACGCGGGAGCGTGTCGGGCGGGCGCTGGGGCTCGGGGCTGTGGAGACGCGGGCCGTGCTGTCGTTCTGGGCCGGGTTGCACGACCTGGGGAAGATCACGCCGCCGTTCCAGGCGCAGGTCCCGGCGGCGTTCGCGGGCGTGCGGGCGGATGAGGCGTACGGGTTCGTGCCGGGGGCGGACAAGGAGCGGCAGTTCAGGCACGAGATGGGCACGCACTGGGCGCTGGCCGGGCTCTTCGCCGAGGGCGGTTATCCGGGTGGGGGTGCCAAGTCGCAGCGGGGGGCGGTGAGTCACCAGGTCGCACAGTTGCTGGGCGGCCACCACGGTCGTTTCGGTGCGGTACTCAAAGCGCGGGAGTTGGCGCAGGCCAGTGCGTACCAGGCTGGGCTGGGGGAAGAGGGGTGGGCCGATCAGCGTCGTGCGCACTTCGTGGAGCTGCGGCGGGTGACGGGAGGCGATGCTGTACCGAAGGCTGGTCTTCCCGTCGAGTTGGCCGTCGTGGTGAGCGGTTTGGTGGTGGTTTCCGACTGGCTGGCCAGCCAGACGGAGGCGATCGTGCCGCTGATGCCGGAGGCCGGCTGGCAGGGCGCGCCGACGGAGATCGACGCTCACTGGCAGCGAGCCTTGGCGGCAGCCGCGGGTCGGGTGAAGGATGCGCGCCTTGGACGCGTCGCTTTCCGTACCGACGACTTCGGCGCGATGTTCCCCTTCACGCCCAACGCCCTCCAGGGTGACCTCGTTGCCGGCCTTCCGGAGCTGGTGGCCGAGCACGGTACGGGCCTGATACTGGTCACCGCGCCGACCGGCGACGGAAAGACCGAGGCGGCGCTGTTCGCGGCGTCGTTACTCGGCCGTGCGGCGGGAGCGCGGGGGGTGTACTTCGCGCTGCCCACCATGGCGACGGCCAACGGCATGTACCCGCGGGTGGCGGATTTCGCGGACAACGCGCTGGGCGGTGAGCGCGCTCTGACGCTGCTGCACTCCATGGCCTGGCTCAGCCCCCTCTGCACAGGCGACGACTCGAACGACGCCGACGGGAGCGGTGAGGCCAGCGCCGATCGCGCAACGGCCCTGGAAGCCGACTCGTGGCTGCGTGGCGCCAAACGCGGACTACTCGCCCCCCTCGGCGTCGGCACGATCGACCAGGCGCTCGCAGCCGTCCTGCCGCTCACCCACAACGCCCTGCGCTTGTTCGCCTTGTCCGACAAGGTCTTCGTCGTCGACGAGGCGCATGCGTACGGGCCGTGGATGCACAAACTGCTCACCATTCTTTTGGAGTGGCTGGGGGCCTTCCGTGCGCCGGTCGTCCTGCTGTCGGCGACGCTCTCCGGCCGTACGGCCGGGTCGCTGGTGGACGCCTACCGGCGAGGTGCGGGGTTCCTGGAACCGTCGAGGGTCGAACCCTGCTATCCCGGCTGGGTCTTCGTCGACAGTGGGACAGGTGGAGTCTCCCAGCCGCGCGCCACGGGAAGTGAGCGTGCGCGGGTCCTTGAGGTGCCGGTACGTCGGGTCGTGTGGGACACCGCTGACGCCGGGCGCAGCCCGCTGCGCAGGGGTGGCCGGCGACAGGTCCTGCGGGAGGAACTGCGTCCGGTCGCCGAGCACGGTGGTACGGCGCTGGTGTGCTGCACCACGGTCGCCGAAGCGCAGGCCACCTACCGGGAGGTGCGTGCGGCCTTTCCCGAACTGGCTGTGAGGGGTGGCGGGGTTCGGCTGCTACATTCCCGCTATCCGGCCGACGTCCGCCAGCACATCACCGACGAGTGCCTGGCGGCGTACGGGAAGCCGCGTACGCCGGAGGAGGTGTCCAGGCCGCGGCCCGCATCCATCCTCGTGGCCACCCAGGTGGTCGAGCAGTCCCTGGATCTCGACTTCGACCTGATCGTCAGCGATCTCGCTCCGTTGGCCCAACTCCTCCAGAGGGCCGGTCGCGCCCGCCGACATGCCCGCGGTCCGCAAGGGCGCCCGGCGTGGGCCCGGTCGGAGGACCGGCCCCGGCTGGTGGTGCTCGAACCAGTGGACGCCGAGGGCAAGACCGACCGACCGCGCACGTGGGGGTCCGTCTACGACCGGGGAACCCTCACCCGCACCGCCGGTCTTCTGCATGCCACCCCGGAGGCCGGGATAGCTGTTCCGGGCGATGTCCAGGAGCTGGTCGACTTCGTCTACGCCGAGGACTTCGTCGACCTTCTCGACGCCGCGTCCCAACGCGAACTCCGCCAGATGGACGCCGAACGCCAAGCCGATGAGATGGCCCAGAAGCACCTCGCCACCATGGTCGGCATCGACGCACCCGCAGACGTGCACGACGATCTGTACCAGCTCAGCCGTCGCGAGGCCGGTGTCACCGAGGAACTGCTCACGACGCGCCTCGGCGTCGACACAGGCCGTCTGTTGTGCTTGTACGAACAGCCCGACGGAACAACCCTCACCCTTGATGAGAACGGTGAGACGAGCCTCCCAGAGGACCGTCGTCACGGTCCGTCCCGTGCCGAACTCGCGCAGATCACGGCCCATATCTCGCCCGTGCCCGGTAAGTGGCTCCTGGGGGAGGGCGAGGCCGACCTCGTACCCCGGACCTGGCAGGAACGGTCGATGCTGCGGGACGTGGTTCCTCTACGGATGCGGCCGCAAGGGGCAGGCGTCTGGCGGGGGAGCCATGGCGGGCGGTCGATCACGATCTCCGAAGTCGGATTGGAGGCCACCTGAGCTCCCGTCGGGTACGATGCCGACGACGGGCTGATGCGTAGTCAGGTCCTATCCCAGACGTGACATGCTTCTGGAATGGGAATAGTCCTCGCGCCGTCCCCCACCGTGGCCATGAGGGTTCCTTGGGAGGCATTCCAGGTGGCCACGGTGGGGCCCGCCCGTACCTACGGGCATGAGGAGCGACCTGTCCTGTCCTCCGACGTGACATGCGGGTCACCTCCGCGTGTGCGGAGACCTCGCCCTCATTCTGTCCCATGGAAGGAAGTCGCTGACCAGTGACCAGCATGTACAACCTGCTCGACGAACCGTGGATACCGGTGCGGTGGGGCCCCGACGCTCCCGACGGCGAGCCGCCCGATCGTGTGGGCTTACGCGAAGCCCTGCTTCGCAGCCAGGACATCGCCGGCCTCGCGGTCGCTGAGCCTCCGGCGCATGCCGCGCTGTTGAGAGTCCTGTACGCCCTCGCTGCCCGTGTCACGGGCCTGGACGAGGCGGGTCCGGGCAACTGGTACCGGCGCCGTGAGGTGATCGGTGACGCGGGGCGGTTCCCGGCGGCGGGTGTTGCCTCTTACTTCGCGCCGCGCGCCGATCGATTTTTCCTCTACGACCCCGACCGTGGTCGTCCGTGGATGCAGGACATCCGGCTGGCGCATCAGTGCGACCCGGTGAAGACCGCAGGCGTCAACAAGTTGATCGTGACCCGCCCTTCGGGCAACAACCACGCGTGGTTCCGGCACGGCAGCGATGCCCGGCCCGATCTGCCGACGGCTCCCGAGGCCGTGCTCAACCTCCTGGTGTGGCACTACTACGGTCCCTCCGGCCGCTGTTCGGCCCGTGAGGTGAACGGCGTCAAGAGCGCCAGCACCACGGCCGGGCCGTTGCGTACCGCGATGTCATACCACCCTGAGGGCGCCTCGCTGTTCGAGACGCTGCTGGCCGGTCTGGTCCCTCCCAAGGTGACCGTGCGCCGTACGCAGGACCTGTGCCCGTGGGAGACGGCTGAACTGCCTGACCCGGAGGAGCTGCCGGCGCCGCCGACCGGCCCGTGTGCCCGGTTGACCGCCTGCTCGCAGCACGCTCTGCTGCTGGAGCCGGGAGGGGAGCGCGGGGAGGTGGTGCAGGATGCCTTCATCACCTGGGCGTACCGCAGCGGCCGTATCGAACGTGACGACGACTACCTGATCTGGCAGATCAGCAAGCAGGGCAACCGCTACCCGCGTCCGGCCGACTCCCAACGGGCGCTGTGGCGTGACCTGGACGCGCTGCTGCTGCACCGAATGACCGAGGACGACGGACCGCAGCGCCCGGCGGTCTTCGATTCGGCCGAGGAACTGGGGGAGTGGCCGCTGCGGGTGCGGGCGCTGGGCTTCGAGCAGGAAGGCCAGGCCAAAGACACCCAGTTCGTCGAGGGGTCCACACCCGCGGTGCTGGGCCACGCCGAGGAGCTGAAGGCGTCCGTGCGTCCGGCAGTGGCGCGGCTGCGGCAGTACGGGGAGCTGTACGGACGGCGCCTGGACCGTGCGGTGAAGCGGGCGTGGGCCGCGTACGTCGATGACGCGAAGGCCGACGGCGGTACATGGTCCGCCGAAGCCGCAGCCCGCTACTGGCCGGGCGCGGAAGCCGAGTTCTGGGCGCGCTTCAGACGGCTGGACCGCACCAGCAGGACCCTGGGTGGAGGTCTCGACCTGGACACCACGCGCTCGGCGTTCCTGCGCCTGGCCGAGACGTCGTTCGACACGGTCACCGCGTCGGTGACACGGACGCTGCGCGGTGCGAAAGCGGTGTCCGACGCAAGGATCGAGCTGTACGGCGGACGCCGCCGCAACCGCTGACAGGGACCGTTGCCGCCGACACCGGCCAACAACTCAGCTCCCTGTTCTCCTTCGACCGACAGAAGGCCCTGTATGACCACCCAGACCGAGTCGGGCGACCGCTCCGCGGCCCGACCCACCCTGCACCAGAAGTACGTCCAGCGGATCGAGGACCTCTGCCGCACCGACCCGGGAGCGCGCACCGCCCTGCGCAAAGGGCTACGGCGCGGCCTGGACGATGTGGCGCGCACCGGCGGCATGCACCGTCTCATCACGCCCTGGATGCCCCGGGGCCCGGAAACCGCCGAGAACGAGCAGCGCGCGTACTTCACGATCGCCGCACTGATCGCCGCCCAGCCCCGCTACAGCTTCGCCGCCCCCGAGTCCCAAGATGCCGTGGGGGAGAAGGGCGACGGTGTGTCCGCCCCAGCGCCCGCCGCCGACACCGGCACGACGACGGTGGTGACGCCCGCCGAGCAAGCCGCTACGCACCGCCGCTCCGGCGGCAGCCTCGGGAGCGCGTTCGCGCACGCCGTCGTCCAGTCACCCGGCCGGGAACGGGAGATGCGGCTGTCCACCGCGGAGAGCCGGCTGAACCTGCTCACCCGGCAGAGCGTCAACGGCCTGCACCGGCATCTGCCCTCCAGCGTCGGCTACTTGCGCGACCTGGACGTGCCGGTGGACTGGGCGAGGCTTCTCGGCGACCTGATCGGCTGGCAAACCCGTTCGGGCCGCATCTCCCGACGCTGGCTCCAGGACTTCTACTGGCTGTGCGCCCAAGCGGACCGGGACAACTCCGCCGGCGCCGACCGCCAGGAGGCGGCAGCCGAGGAGGCCGCCGAGGGAGCAGCCGCCACGCCGCAGTGACCAGCGCCCACCACGCCGCCGCCACCCCTGCCCCCGCCCTGCTCGCAACAGACCCGACCCGTACGGAGAAACCCTGATGACCACCACCCCCGCACGCTTCATCGACATCCACGTCCTCCAGTCCGTCCCCTTCGCCAACCTCAACCGCGACGACACCAACTCGGTGAAGACCGTGCAGTACGGCAACACGCTGCGCACCCGAGTCAGCAGCCAGTCGTGGAAGCGCGCGGTGCGCGACGTCTTCCAGGAGCGCATCGGCCACGCCGCCCTGCGCACCCGGCGGATCGGAGAGCGCGTCACCACCGAACTGGAAAGCCGCAACTGGCCCCAGACACTTGCCCAGCGAGCCGGCGGCCACATCGCAGCAGGCAGCAGTATCAAGTTCGAACTGGCCAAGAAGAAGGACGAGCCCTCGCAGATCGTTCCCAACAAGGTCCTCACCAACGCCATGGTCTACGTGCCCGAAACCGCCGTCACCGAACTCGCCGACCTGGCCGAGGAGCACCGGAGCGCACTCGAGGCGGCCGCGGACATCAAGAAGCCGACCGACAAGAGCGTCCTGCCCAAGGACCGCATCGAGCGGGTACTGCGCTCCCGCAACGGCGTGATCAACCTCTTCGGCCGGATGCTCGCCGAAGTCGACGACGCGGGAGTGGACGGCTCCGTCCAAGTAGCCCACGCCCTCACCACCCACGAGACGGACGTCGAACTCGACTACTTCTCCGCAGTCGACGACATCACCGCCGCCTGGCAGGACTCCACCGGCAGCGGGCACATGGGCCACATCGAGTTCAGCGCCGGCACGTTCTACCGCTACGCCACCGTCGACCTGCGCGACCTCGCCGCGAACATCGGCGACGACCCAGTAGCCGCACGGGAGTTGGTGGGCGCCTTCCTCTCCGCGTTCATCGAGTCGCTGCCGCAGGCCAAGAAGCACTCCACAGCCCCCCACACCATCCCGGACCTCGTACACCTGTCGGTCCGCAGCGACCGCCCCCTCTCCTACGCGGCGGCCTTCGAAAGGCCCGTCCGCGCCGCCGCCGAGGGCGGCTTCATGGACGACTCCATCCGCCAACTGGACACCTACGCCCAGGCCGCCAACAAGCTTCTCGGCGCCGGCCGCATCCTCGCCTCCGGGTGGGCCGCCAACCAGGTGCAGAAACCGACCGGCCTGGGCACCCCCCGCGACTCGTTCGACGAGCTGATCACCAACGCCCTGGACACCGCGCTCGGCCAGCAGCCCACCGGAACCGCCGCATGAGCACCGCAACCGCCGCCGGCGCCGGCACGAACGCTGCCGTGGTCGCCGAACCAGGACTGCTGCTCCGGCTCGCCGGCCCCCTGCAGTCCTGGGGCGAACGCAGCCACTTCAACGAGCGGGACACCGCCGCATTCCCCACCCGCTCCGGAGTCCTGGGCCTACTGGCAGCCGCACTCGGCCGTGGACGCGGGGCGCCCGTGGACGACCTGGCCCGGCTGTCACTGACCGTCCGAGCCGACCGGCCCGGCGTGATCCTGCGCGACCTGCACACCGTCGGCGGAGGGCTGCCCGCCAAGGCCACCGTCACCACGGCCGAGGGCAAGAAGCGCACCGGCGACACCGGCACGCTGCTCACCCACCGCTCCTACCTCGCCGACGCAGCCTTCACCATAGCCCTCACCCTTCCAGCCGATGCCGATGTAGGAGCCGAGGAGTCCCTCTTGGAGCGGTACGCGCAGGCGCTGCGCTCGCCGCAGTGGCCCCTGTTCCTCGGCCGCCGCTCGTGCCCGCCCGAAGGACCGGTGCTCCTGGGACGCAGCGGTGACGCCCTGCACCACCTCGTCCACCTGCCACTCGCCGGACGGCCACCGCGCGGCGCGCCGCAGGCGGTGGAATTCCTGTCCGACCGCCCGTTGCACCGACTCCCCGTGCCCGCCCACCTCAACGCCGACCACAGCGACGACGGCACCCACCCCGCCGGCGACATCAACGACGACCCCATCTCCTTCCACCCCCGCCACCGTACCCACCGCGCCCGGCCGCTCTACCGCCGCGCCGTCCACCTGCCATCCACCCAGTACGCCGGCCTCGGCACCGACGGCCTCACCGGACTCGTCAGCTACCTGAACACCCCCGAAGGGAGCCTGCGGTGACCGTCTGGCTGACCCGCATCATCCCCGACCCCCGCTCCCGCGACGCCCGCCACGACACCGAAGGCACCGGCGCCGCCGTGCACCTGCACCGTCGCCTCATGGCCCTGTTCCCTGACGGCATCGGCCCCGACGCCCGCGCCCAACTCGGCGTCCTCTTCCGCAGCGAGGACAACCCCACCGGTCCCCAGATCCTCCTCCAAAGCCACCACTGGCCCGACCCGACCCGCCTCCCGGCCGCCTACGGCACCGCACTCAGCCGCCCGCTCGACCCACTGCTGGACGCCCTGGCCGGCGGCCTGACCATCCGCTACCGCTGCGTGGCCAGCGCCGTCCGGAAACCCGGCGCCACCACCCGCGAACTGTACGACCTGCCCGCCGTCGTCGCACTCCGTGGCGCCCCCGCGGACGAATGGTGGTCCCGCCAGGCCGAGGCCGCCGGCCTCAAACCCCTCACCGTCCAATCGCAGCCACTCGACGCCGTACAGGGACAACGCGGCACCAGCGGCGCCGCCGCACACCAACGCGTCCGCCACGCACGCACCCAGTTCGACGGCACCGCCGCGATCCTCGACCCCGACCTGCTACGCGCCGCGATCACCCAAGGCATCGGACGCGGCAAGGCATACGGATGCGGACTGCTCAGCATCGCCCCCGCCCGGGCCTCCGCATGACCCCACCCACGACCAGACGCCCCACCGCACCGGCCGACGCCCGCCGTCGACTCGCCGCCCCCACCGTCGCCATGCTCCCCCGCATTGCCGACTCCCTCTCCTTCCTCTACCTCGACATCGTCCGCATCCACCAGGACGACACCGGAGTCTGCGCCGAGATCACCAGCGAACGCCGCGGTACCGAAACCGTCTACCTGCCCACCGCCGCACTGGCCTGCGTCCTGCTCGGCCCCGGCACCTCGATCACCTCCCGCGCGCTGGCCACTTTCGCCCGCCACGGCACCACCGTCCTCATCACCGGCTCCGGCGGAGTGCGCTGCTACGCCGCCGCCCTCCCCGACTCCCTCACCACCACCTGGCTCGAACGCCAAGCACGCGCCTGGGCTGACAACGACCGCCGCCTGACCGTCGCCACCGCGATGTACGAAAAACGCTTCGGTGCCGGAACCGTCCCCACCGGCTCCAGCCTCGCCCAACTCCGTGGCTTCGAAGGACAACGCGTCCGCGCCCACTACCAACTCCTCGCTCGCCAATACAAGATCGGCCGCTTCCGCCGCGCCTACGACCCCGCCTCCTGGGACACCCAGGACCCGGTCAACCTCGCCCTGTCCTCCGCCAACACCTGCCTGTACGGCATCGTCCACGCCGCGATCCTCGCCCTGGGCTGCTCACCCGCACTCGGCTACGTCCACAACGGCAACCAGCAAGCCTTCGTCTACGACATCGCCGACCTCTACAAAGCCCAACTCACCATCCCCCTCGCCTTCTCCCTCCACGCGTCCACCAACCCCGAAGCCGAAGCACGCCGCTCCTTCCGCGACGGCCTGCGCCTGTTCAAACTCCTCCCACGCATCGCCACCGACATCCAGCAACTCCTCGACCCCGACACCGACCGCGACACCCCCGACCCCGAAGAACAACTCGTCGACCTCTGGGACCCCATCACAGGCACCATCCCCGGCGGCCTCAACCACGCCGAAGACACCACCCCCTGACCCTCACCCAGAAGAACCCTGCCGATGCCCTCCATGATCGTCCTGTCCGCCACCGCCATCCCCGACCACCTCCGCGGCGCCCTCAGCCGCTGGCTCCTCGAAGTCACCCCCGAGCTGTACGTCGGCTCCGTATCAGCAAGAGTCCGCGAAGAGCTCTGGACTGCCATCGCCGCCACCACCGCCCACGGCACCGCAGTCCTCGCCCACCCGGCCGACAACGAACAAGGCTTCACCATCCGCACCGCTGGCAACCATCGCCGCAACCCCTTGGACTTCGACGGCCTCACCCTCGTCGCATTCCAGCGCGAACATAGAGAAACTGCAGAGCGCTTCTAGAACCGCGGGTCGCGAAGGGGTGCTCTCCGCGCGAGCGGAGGTGACCTGGGCCGACCGCCCCTCGTCCAGGGCGATCGTCTGGTGCTCTCCGCGCGAGCGGAGGTGACCTCGCCTGGAACAAGGCCGCGCAGGAGATCGCGGGAAAGCTCTCGCGTTCTTGGAAATGATCTTCAAGGGTCGCTGGCCCCCTGCCCGCGAGTGGTTCGAGGCAATCATCGCGTACACAACCACTAACGCCGACATTCGGGCATTGGCTGGCGCATGCCCGCACTTGTGGAACGACTACAACCCACGGCGTAGGATCCGAGACGGCGGCGGATCCATTGGATTCGGCTCCGGATGTTGGCTCCTCGAGTTGCGCATCCGGAGGGTCGGTCTCTCTGGGCACGACAGTTCCTTGTGGCCAGGGCTGTCTCTCTGGCAAGTCACGTCAGGGAGGGCAGGGGAGCGCAAGGGGAGCGCGGACGCCTTTGGACGCCGCGGCCCGAGTCAACGCGACAGAGTCTCACGCATCCCTCCTGATCAGTCAGAACAAGATTCCGTGGTACTGCCGGACATGCCATGTCACGATCGCTGGCGTACTCGTAATGCGTAGGTCTCGGGTTCGAATCCCGAAGGCGGCTCCACGAAACCCCAGGTCACATAGCCCGTGACCTGGGGTTTTTGCTTTTCTCCCGTGCCTGGCCGGTTCTCCGCTGTGCCCGGTGACGCCTGCAGAGGCCAAGGGGAGCGCGAGGGGAGCGCATCTTGACAGGCGAAGGACAACGGGCCGTTCCCGGGGAGCGCGCGGCGGAAGCTCGGCCGGGGGGCTGCCGACGTGGTGGTCCGGCGACGGCGCCAGACGTCCTCGACCGGTCGTCGGGCTGAGCCCGGAGCGCGGACGGCTCCCTCGGGTGGGCACGGACTGGCGCAAGCAACTGCAGGCCGCCACCGGGCCGCAGCCCAGCAACCAGGCCCGCCGGGTCCGACTGGAGCCGAAGCATCCGATTGAGGACGGGGTTCACTTCACCAACGAGTGGGAGCACCGTGTGTACACGGTGCTCAAGGAGCGCCAGGCCGCCCTGCCGGAGAACCAGACCATCGGCATCATGCCGCTCGGTGCGATGCGGGTCCTGGGGCACACCTTCGAGCCCGACCTGCTGATCACCTACCGGGGCCGCGTCGGCGTCATCGAGATTGACGGACCTCACCACAAGGGGCGGGCCTCGGACGACAAGAGCAGGGAGCGGCTACTGCGGAAGGCGGGGATCAAGCACATCGACCGCATCGATGTCCGCGACAGGACCCAGAAGCCCGAGGTGGAGAAGTTCGTGACGGACTTCCTCAATCACCTCGTCGAGGATAGGGCTCCCCGCAACAGGCCCGGCCGGTTGTACGAGGGCGGTCGCTACTTGGTGACCACCAGCTGGAACGCCGGATTGGTGCTGCGGTCCTGGAAGCGTGTGCGCGGCGAATGCGTGTGGTCACGGTGTCTCGGGTCCTCCCCAGGGGCCAGCAGCCGATGGATCGTTCGCAATGATCTCCCGCCAGATGTTCAGCAGCCGTTCGACGCCGGGAAGGGGTTCATCTCGGGTGACCAGATCGTATAGGGGGCGGTTGAACCGGTCGGCGGGGCGACGCACGCTCATTGCCGTCCGGAGTGTCTGGATGGCTGCTTCCACCTCGCCTAGGATTGCGAGCGCCAGGGCGCGTGCCTCAGCGGTTTGGAATGGTGGAAGGCGAGTCCTCGCTGGCGGCGGCTTGTCGACCGCATCGAGCACCGACTGCGCCGTATGCAGAACCTCCGTACTGAGCGCGGGATCGGTGCGGTCAAGGGCGCACAACAACAACTGCACGCCCGGCAGTGCACCGTCGCACAGATGGGAGGCGCGCGACAACTGAGCGCGGGCCTCTTCCCGATCGCCATCGAAAAGTCGCAGCATACCCAATTGCCAGTGCGTAGCCGCGCTGTCGGAGTCGAAACGGAGGGCTTGCCGGTAGGCCCTTTCGGCCTCGGCGAACCGGCCCATGTTGCGGAGCACGTTCCCGAAGCAGTGGTGCGCGGTGGCGTTGCCGGGGTCGAGGCGGAGGGCATCCCGGTAGGCGTCCTCTGCTTCAGCGTAACAGCCCAGGAAATAAAGGACGGCTCCGAGGTTCGAGTGGGCAGAGGACATGTCGGGGTCGAGGTGGAGGGCATCCCGGTAAAGCTCTGCGGCCTCGGCGTGCCGACCCAGGTGGTGTAGGAGGAATCCGAGGTTGTTGTGCGCCGTGGCATTGCGGGAGTCGAGGCCAATGACATGTCTGTACGTGTCTTCGGCTTCGACGTGCCGGCCCAGATCGTGCAGGAGGGACGCGAGGTGGCTGTGGGCGGTGGCGTTGCCCGGGTCGAGGCTTAGGGCATCCCTGAAGACGTCCTCGGCTTCTGCGAGTTGGCCTACGCCGAAGAGGGCGGTCCCTAGATCGGTCCGGATGTAGGCGTCGTCAGGGCGATACTGAGCTCCCAGCCGTAAGATGGCCAGCCTGGTTCCTTGCATGTCGGGGAGCGGCGTCGCCCCTTCCGAATGGTACGACTGGTCGGTAGCTTCGCGGCTTGGGGCGGTGCTCCGCCACAGCCGGTAAACGGCTTCACCGATTCTTTCGGCGGGTGGGCCGCTGTCGGGGGGAAAGTCCGCGGCAACGTGTTGTAGTGCGGCTACCTGCTGGGGCAGGTCCACCTCGGAGTGATTGGCATAGACGGCGCCGAAGAGACTCAGGTAGGGCTCCGTAGGACCGGCCAGGACAGGGTCTTCGGGCATACTGTCGTCAGAGACGAGAGCGCTGACAACTGCTCGCACGGCTCGCCCGTCGTGCCAAGGCCGCGAGTCGGCCGCGGCTGCAGTGAGCTGATTGATCAGGTTTCGGTCGGGGGCAGGGCAGTAGGGGGCGAAGCGGCTGCTGGTCTCGACCAGAAGGCGAGCGAATTTGGGCTGGCGAATATACGCGACGGGGTAGAGGCGACGCAGAAGGCGGGCACCCTGAACGGGGCTCGCCCAGTAGGTGTGCCAGAGCAACCCGACTGCTGTAGCGCGCCAGTCGGGGTCTCTGAACTGCTCTTCGATGGTTGAATAGGGCATGGCAGCCAAGCGCTGGCGCAGGTGGTCGGTGGCCCGCTGATTCATTGCCGTGTGCGTTGTTGTGTGCCGGTCCATGCTCGCAAGCTGGTGGAGGCGGATAGCCCTGGTCACGTCGCCGTGGATGCGTCCCGTGCGGCCGTCGACGAAGTCGTGACGCTTGGCCAGACCCGGCAGGATCTCCGCGACCTCCGTAGCCGAACACCCCCATAGGGCCGCGAGAAGCGTTTGATCAGTGCCGTCGGCCCCGGACTGCCGCGGTACGTCACCGAAGGCACTGATACTCACTGAGAGGCCGCCGTTGCCATCGTTGGGGTTGTCGGGCCAAGGGCTGGTCTCGGTGTGGTGCAGCAGGGCCAGGCTGATCAGCAAGCGCAGGTCGTGGTGGAGGTCGCTGTCGGGGCGGCTGGCGTGGACGAGGTAACGGGTGGCCATATCGCTGACGATCCGGGATACCCGGCCGCTGCTGTCCACGTCCGGATATAGGTCGTCGAGGGGTTGGTTCTTGCGGAGGCGGTCGGCGAGAAGTGGGGTCAGCAGGGAGACCGCTAGTGGGATGCCGTGAGTGAGGGCAATGATGCGGGTGATGTCCAAGCGGGGGAGCGCGTCCTGGCCGAGGTGCTGGGTGAGGTAGTCGGCCACGGTGCGATCGTCGAACCGGGTCAGGCCGATGAGACGCAGGCGGTTGTCGTTGAGGTCACGGCGGTAGGCGGCGGATTCAGTGTCACCGGCAGGAAGCAGGTCGGGGTCCAGACGCATGCCCAGCACCCAGATGGTCTGCTGTCCGCAGAGGCGGCTAATCTCCCGTAGCCACGGCCCGCTGCCGCCCAATAACTCGCAGGTGTCCAGCACTACTACGACCGGGAATTTTCGGTTGATAGTGCGCAGGGCTTTAGCGAATGCCGTCACCACGGCATCGACCCCTCCCACCAGCACCTGGTAGTCGGAGATGTCTATCTGATCGGCTCGATTCTGGCGCACAGCATCCATTATTCCTGCACCGGCTTCGGCGGCGCGGGAAATAGGAGTAGTAATGGTGCCGGGAGCACCGGCGAGCCCGGCTAATTTGCTGACCCGAGTGACGATCCCGGCGAGTTGCTCGGGTGACATCCGCCGGTGTCCCAGGACGTTACCGATGCCCAACCGGGCGGCCTCCTCCTCCAACTCTTTCATCCGCGTGATCTGTCTGCGGAATTTTTCGAATGCCAAGCCAACCTGCTTGCTGCGGCGACGGGCGGCTACGGCGTCAAGCCAGTTGGCCCGCTGATCAGGAACGGTTGCGTCTTCCAAAGCTTTCCGGATTCGCTCAAGCACCTGCCAGACGGGAGGCCCCTCGAAGGAGACATAGTCTCTGGAGTGCCGACTGCGATCTTCTTCCCAGTCGACCTTCGCGACCAGGAATTTTCCTTCTCGTACCGCGTGCCCATCTCCGCCGGCGAGCTCCGCGAAGCGATTGAGAAGGGTGGTCTTGCCGATTCCTCCGTAGCCTTGTACCAGGAGCACGAAACCCTCATCCGGACCCCTCTTCCTCCGGCCTATAACATCTGCCAGCACCTGCAGGAAACGGCCCTGCTCATCACTGCGTCCCACGAACATGCTCAAACCGGGCTCCCGGCGGTCGAAGACGATCATGGCTTCATAGTCGTACCCCGTCAGTCAACACTCGAGCGGGGGGAGTGTCTAATAAACGGCGGATCTGTTGATCATGGAGACGTCAAGTGAGTGAGATGACGATCGAGGACGAGTCGGTGGCTGAGCCGGTCGGCGTGGCAACGTCGGACGAGCAGTTGATCGCGATGCTGGTGGACCGGGCCCGGAGCGAGGGTATGCAGCCGACCGGTGCGGGCAGACTGCTGCGGCAGCTGACCAAGCGGGTGCTGGAGTCCGCCCTGGAGGGCGAGAGCACCGACCACCTCGGCTACGACAAGCATGATGCAGCTGGCCGGAACAGCGGCGACAGCCGCAACGGCACCCGGTCCAAGACCGTGCTGACGGATGTCGGACCGGTCGAGGTCAAGGTGCCCCGGGACGTGGAGGGCAGTTTCGAGCCGCAGATCCCGCGCAAGCGGCAGCGTCGGCTGACGGGCGTGGACGAGATGGTGCTGTCGCTGTCCGCGAAGGGCCTGGCCCACGGGGAGATCTCCGCGCACCTGTCCGAGATCTACGCGGCCGAGGTCTCCAAGCAGACCATCTCCACCATCACTGACCAGGGGATGGAGGGCATGGCTGAATGGCAGAACCGGCCGCTCGATCGCGTCTATCCTGTGTTGTTCGTCGATGCCATCAACGTCAAGACCAGGGACGGGAAGGTTGCCAACCGGCCCGTCTAAGGCGCTGTTGTCGTACCGATCTTGAGGGTTCGGCTTCGAACGGGGGTCCCGGTCGGGTGGTCGTGCAGTGCTCAACGCATACAGGCAGGGTCTCCTGAACAAGTCGTTGGTGTCGAATCACCGAGCAACATCAGGAGGCCCTGGTGCCGCAGTGTTCCGCGTTAATGGTTGGCCAGTCCAGTTCGGTCACTCCGGAGTGTGACTGTTTGGCTCACCGGTTCGGAAACGCCGGCGACAACGGGACTCGGCGGCGGTGTTATCCGTCGGACATGATGGACGAGGAGTGGGCAGCCGTCCGGCCGTTGCTTCCGGTCCCGGGCTGGTTGCGATGTCGGGGCGGGCAGCCGGAGGCGTACTGCCACCGGGCAATACTGGACGCGGTCCGCTATCTGGTCGACAACGGCATCAAGTGGCGAGCTATGCCAGCCGATTTCCTACAAGTTACGTGGAATCTGGTGTCGCAGGATGCGTCTCGTATCCTGCGACGTTCCCGTGTACTGAGGAGATCCGTTGGGCAGCGCGGTGGTGCTGGAGGAGAAGTGGCCGGTCCTGGGTCGGCATGAGCGGGCGGCCGAGTGGCTGCGAGTGTGGACGGATCTGGGGCGGGCCCCGCGCACGATCGACGCGTACGCGCGGGGCTTGGCCGAGTACCTGACCGTCTGCGAGCGGGACGGCGTCGATCCGGTCGCCGCGAACCGACTGCAGGTGGCCGCGTTCGTGAAGGACCTGTCCACCCGGCCGAGCCGCCGGGGAAGCAACGTGGTCGCGCTGGACTCCGGGGTCGGCCTTGCGAACGCGACGCTGCAACAGCGGCTGGTGCCGGTGAGGCTGTTCTACGACTACCTCATCGAGGAAGGCATGCGGGAATCCAACCCGGTGGGCCGCGGCCGCTACACCCCCGGCCGCCAGTTCGGCGGCCACCAGCGAGGACTGGTTCCGCGCCTGACGAAGCTGCCGTGGATCCCGAGCGAACAGCAGTGGCTGGACCTGCTGGACGTCGTGCGGAAGGAGCCGGTGCGCAACCGCGTCATGCTGGCGCTGGCCTACGACGCGGCACTTCGACGCGAAGAGTTGTGCTCCCTGCGGACCGACGACCTCGACCCCGCCCACCGGACCCTGCGGGTCCGCGCGGAGACGACCAAGACCCGACGCGAACGCGTCGTTCCGTACTCGGCGGCGACCGGGGTCCTGCTGTCCGGCTACCTCGCGCACCGGGCCACAATCAGCCGGGCCCGCGGCCCGCTGTTCCTGTCGGAATCACGCCGCAACTACGGCCAGCCGCTGACCTTGTGGACCTGGTCCAAGGTGGTCCGGCGCGTCGCCCTCGCTGCTGACCTGCCGCACTTCTCGACGCACACCACCCGACACCTGTGTTTGACCGACCTGGCGAGGATGGGCTGGGAACTGCACGCGATCGCCACGTTCGCCGGACACCGCAGCACCGAATCGACGCTGACCTACATCCACCTGTCCGGCCGCGACCTGGCGGAGAAGCTGAACCGCGGCATGCAGCAGATCCATTCCTGGCGCGTGGACATGCTCACCAGGGCCGCCCAGACCGCCGGGACGGTCGCCCAGTGACCGCCCAGCCGATCCCAACGACCGCACCCCTCTGGGCATGGCCGGTCGACCTCACCCGGTACGACCGCCGCGGTCTGCTCACCGAAGCCGAGGCGGAGGCCCTGCGGAACTGCAGAATCGATCAGGTCCGCCGCCACGACCTGGCTGCGGACCCCGTGTCTCTGCGGCCAGCCGCCCGGCTGGTCCGGCCGCTCGCTGATGTCCTTGCTGCCCTGCACCTGCCACCGGACGACCGCCATCAGCGCCGGTATGCACGCGATGCGGCAGGACTCGTACTCATCCGCAGCGGCGAGCTCCGCCGAGCGTTCTGGGGCTGGTCGGTGCAGGACTGGGCGGACCTGATCAACACGGACGGCGCCGAGTTTCGGCGCCACTGGGGCGGGCAGATCGGCCCCAACGCCCGGCCGTTCCTGATCGCCTATGCCTACCTGCTCGGCGAATTCACGGCCTTCGAACGGCTTGGCCGGTTCATGCGGCCGAGCCTGGCTCGCCGGGTGTTCGGCGCCGGGCCCGTGGACATAGCTGTCGAGCAGGTCTGCACGGTGCTGGCCGACTGGGGGTATCGCCGCGATGCCCAGAAGCTGGAGACGGCGGTCTGCCAGGTGTTGCTGTTGAACCGCAGCCCGCAGCTGGAAGACCTGTCCGCCGAGGCCCTGGGCGAACTACGTGAGAGCCCGGCGATGGGCGGGCAGTGGGGCAAGGACCTGCACGGCGTCCACCGGGCGGTCGCGGCGCTCGGCCACGCGGCCCCGCCGAGGTTGGGCCCTGAGGCCGGGCCGGCGGCGGCCAGCCCAGCGAGATGCTGGTTTACCTGCGGGCGGACCCCAAGGAGGTCGACCTCGTTCCTGAGTTCACCCGGGACGTGAGCGGTCTGGGTCATCACGGGACCGGGGACCTGAGGTCCGGCTGCGCACCGAGAAGGACTTGGAGCGTGCCGGCGACCTGCTGCGGGGGGGGGGGCGGCCCCGGGGGCGGGG